>NZ_JBKJHD010000030.1:0-16510 GCF_046613695.1 Flavobacterium sp. RHBU_24
GAGGGATGTGAAGACTGATAACCCGTGCGATATGCTGCCGATACCGGGCGTTAGCGTTATAGACTACCCGAGGTTCTTTACCCCTAACGGCGACGGCATTAACGACTACTGGAATGTAACAGGCATGGATGCCCACCCTGAGGCGCGTATTTACATCTTTGACCGCTACGGCAAGCTCATTAAGCAACTGAGCCCTGCCTCACGGGTAACGGATGGCGAAGGATGGGACGGCACCTTTAACGGCGCGCCACTACCTTCAGACGACTACTGGTTCCGCGTAGAGTTTACCGAAGGCAACACCGAAAGGGTATTCAGGGCACACTTTGCAATGAAACGATAGTTTTAGCAGGCAGTGTTCAGTGTTCAGTGGCAGTAGCTTCACCCAAACGCACATTGACAAACAAATACTAATAAACAAAGGCAGCCATCCGGCTGCCTTTGTTGGTTTATAGGGAAGGTATAAGAAACAAAACCCGTAAACAGCAAATTGCATCAAGAGTTTAGGTATAAAGCCGCTGTTTACCACAACATTCCCCACATTTGAAAGGTATCTTATGCTATTGGTAAACTTACAGTAAACGTGCTTCCGTCGCCCAGCGCGCTCTTTACAGTAATCGTGCCGCCCAATGCTGTAATGAATTCTTTGCTTATGGCGAGACCCAGGCCGGTACCTTCTTTTTCGGTACCCGGCACGCGAAAGTATTTGTCAAATATGCGAGCCTGGTATTTCGGGTCGATACCCATACCCGTATCGGCGATGCTTACCTGTATGTACTGCCTTTCCTGTTTTGCGGTTATGGTAACAGTAGCACTTTCATATGAATAGCGAATGGCATTAGAAATAAGGTTAGAAATAATCCAGGTGGTTTTTTCACGGTCGGCAAAAATATTTGGTAGCCCTTCCGGTACGGCTACATTGAGTGTAACCCCTTTTTGTTGAGCCAGTTTATGTGTAGTAGCTACAGCATCGTCAATAACCGGGGCAAGGGCGCACGCTACCGGGTTTAGCTGTGTATTACCCGTTTCTACCTGGGTAATATTAAGCAGTTCCCCCGTGGTGCGCAACAGCCGCTCGGCATCCTCCCGTATGCCCGATACCAGGCTTTTTTGTTCGTCATTAAGCAGGCCGGTGCGCTCATTTTCCAGCAGTTGCAGGCTCATTTTCATGCTGGCAATGGGCGTTTTAAACTCGTGGGATACCGTTGCTATAAAATTAGTCTTGGCAAAATCAAGTTCCTTGTGCGCGGTAATGTTGCGCAGGATGATAAACGCGCCTATTTCTTTGCTATCGGTTTCACCTGTGGGGATTATGCTTATGGGTATCAGCTGTTTTTCAAAATAACTTTCCTTATGGTCGGCATAAATTTTAAGGGTTTCAGCCTTCCTGTTTTCACCGGAACCTAAGTGCCGTAACAGGGAACGCACTAAGTCGTTATGCAGTGCTATTTCTTCTGCCGGGCGGTTAATAATGGCTTCCTTCTTTAGTCCGGAAATGGCAAGCGCGGCACCGTTTATAAACAATATCCTGTTGTGTTCGTCAAGGCCTATTACCGGGTCGTGCAGGTTGCCCACCAGGGTTTCTACCCGCTTTTTCTCCATCATCAGGCTGGCCAGGTTACTGTTGTTGTACTCCTCTAATTTTTCTGCCATAGTGTTAAACGACTTCGCCAGCGTGGCAAACTCATCGTGCCCTTTAAAGTACACCCGCTGGGCATAATTTTTTGCGGCTATTTGCTTTATGCTTTCGGTAAGGTCGCTAATGGGGTTTGCAATATAGCCCGGCAGGTTAAAAATAAGGGTAAACCCAATGAGGAAACACACCGCGCTTGTACCGCTAATCCACCATATCGAACTTTCGGCGGTTGTTTCGGCAGTGCCGCTTTTGCGCTGTATGGCATCCATGTTGAGCTTCATGATGTTATTAAGGTCGGCCCGGATGTTTTTTATATGTGAAGGATTAGCCACATCCCTGCGGAGTTCGTTAAAATGCTGGCTGAGGTCGTCTGTCAGTTCTTTTTCGCCTATTTCGGTTATGTTCTTTTTTTGCAGTAAAAGATAATTTTCAAACCGGGTTACATTTTCCGCCGAAAGCGTATCATTCTCAATAATCTTATACATATTACGGGCATAATCCAGCGAAATATAATTGGCTACCAATATGTTTTTAGTGTCCTGCGCAAGGAGGTTTACCTGCCGTATGGCCAGCGCCGAAAGCAGTGTAATGAGCAGGAACAGCGTGCCGGTACCTATGGCCAGCTTGGTTTTTATATTCATGATCTATGAAAGTATAATCAGGTCAATATCACTCGAAGATAGCTTATTTAGCAGCGCATTAAAAATATTGGTAGACAAAATTACCCTGAACAGGGTAAGGTGCGGCTTGCCAATGCAAATGGTGGTTATCCTGCGTTGTTCGGCTTGTGAGGTAATGGCGGCGGCTACGTGGCTGCTTTTTACTTTAATAATTTCCGCGCCCAGCTCTGTAGCCAGCTTAAAGTTATTAATCAGGTGGCGTTGCTTGTCCAGCGCTATTTTGTCGGGGGTTTCGGCCGGGGTTTCTACATACAGCAGTATCCATTTGCTGTGGTAGTAGTTGGCCAGCCGTGCGGTTTTGCGTATCACCGTTTTTGCCGTTTGGTGGTTGCTGCTTATGCAGGCCATAAAGCGTTCCTGCTTCAGGTTTTTAAGGCCGGTAACCTCCGTTTCTACCTTGCGCTCTACCTGGCTGGCTACTTCTTTTAGCGAAAGCTCACGCAACTGCAATATGTGCTCTGCCTTAAAAAAATTATTCAGCGCCTGCGGAATTTTGTCGGGCGTATAAATTTTACCTTCTTTTAATCGCGTAATAAGTTCATCGGCGGTAAGGTCTATGTTTACCACCTCATCAGCCGCTTTAAGCACGCTGTCGGGTATGCGCTCCTTTACTTCAATACCTGTAATTTCGCGTATATCATCATTAAGGCTCTCTATATGCTGAATGTTTACCGCGCTTATCACGTTAATGCCGGCATCTATAATATCCAGTACGTCCTGCCAGCGCTTTTCGTTTTTGCTGCCCTCAATATTGGTGTGGGCCAATTCATCAACAATTACTACTTCAGGCCGCAGGTTTATGACCGCCTGCACATCGAGCTCGTCTAAAAATTTGCCCTTGTAAAATATAGACCGTCTCGGAATCACAGGCAGGCCATCCAGTAAGGCATGGGTTTCGGCGCGGTTGTGGGTTTCTATAAAACCTACCTTTACATCAATGCCGTTGCGTAGCAGGGTGTGGGCTTCCTGCAGCATACGGTAGGTTTTGCCTACACCGGCACTCATGCCGATGTAGACCTTAAACTTACCCTTGCGCGACTTTTGTATCAGGTCGAGAAAGCGCTGTGCGTTGGTATCCCTGTCGGCCATTTTTAAAATGCTATTGCCAGTGCGGTGGTTACAAACGTATTGCTGTTCTTAGCCGTGCCGTCTTTTATAAAGATGTCGTCTTTACTGTTCAGGCTGCGGGCTTCTATGCGCCACACCACATTACTGTAAATATTGTAGTCAAAGTTTAGCGAATAGCCAACCGTCTGGAAACCATTTTCCGTTTCTATAGAAATGATTACCCCATTCTTATCGGTATAATACTCCCCACGCGCGCTTACTGAAGCTTTGCTGTTTATTGCATATTTGGCAATAAGCACAGGCGAATACCAGCTGTTATAGCTGTCGCTGCCTTTTGCTTTTTGCTCGGCGCCAATGTCAAAGCCTGCGGTAAGCCCAAATGAGTCTGTCAACTGGAAAATACCGTAAAAGTTATGGAAGTACCGCATTCTTTTATCTACATCGGGCTTATCGTTACCAATGAATGAACTGCTGTTCAGGGTAACTTTAGCCGAAGGTTTGTAGGTAAGCTGGTGCCCAAAGGCGAGGGTTTTGTTGCCGTCCGGACGCTGTATGCGCTGCCAGCCGTTTAATACCAAACCGCTGATAAACCACTGCCCCGTAGGCGAGGTGTAGGATACTTTAGCCCCGGCCTCATAGTAGGGCGAATTATCCGCCAGTATGCTGCGGGTAAGGCTCCAGCAGTCTTTGCCTATGGCGCTCTCAAACCCTATGTGCGACCCAAATATACCGGCATCTGCCCACAGGTTAGCCGTTTTAGAAAGCTTTACCCCGGCATTGGCTTCATACACATTTTTCATTACGCCCTGCTCTGCGCTCAGGTTGGCATTTGCGTATGTGCCTGCCATAAGCGCCAGGTTGCCGCGCACGCTGCCGTTATCATAAGCAGCTTTTATAAAGCCAAGGTTTAGGGCCACTTCGTTATGGCGGTTGTGCGAATAAAAAAACGCCGGGCGTGTGTTGTTTTCCGGTTCGTTAAAGTCATACGCATAATACGTCTCCACATACCCGCTGAATTTTAGCGCTGGAATTTCTGATGGAGGCAGTACTTTAACAGTATCGGTTTGTGCGGTTGCGGCAACGCCTGTGGCAAGCAATGCGGCTATTTTTATGATGTTTTTCATTATGTTGATGTTGGCCTCACCCCCGGCCCCTCTCCAAAGGAGAGGGGAGCATGAACGGGTACAGGGCGTTAATTATTACTTTGTTTATACTTGGTTAGCACTCAAAACATTCGAGTGAAGCTAGCCCCTCTCCTTTGGAGAGGGGTTGGGGTGAGGCCTATCCAGTGCTAAATTAAGTTGCAATACATTTATTTTCTCAGTTCCTAAACAGCCCAGTAGCGGTTGTTGCAAATTAGCTGCTATTGCATCGTTTACCTTTTGCTCGCTAATTCCCCTTGCTTTCGCAACGCGTTTTACCTGTACCTGGGCTGCCGCCAATGAAATATCAGGGTCTAGGCCGCTGCCGCTGGCGGTAACCAGCTCGGCGGGAATATCAGTTTTTGCCACGCCCGGGTTTTTAAGCAAAAAGGTGTCAATACGGGTTTGCACGGTGGCAAGGTACTCCGGGTTGGCCGGGCCTTTGTTGCTGCCGCCCGACCCTGCCGCGTTATAATCAACCGCGCTGGGCCTTGGCCAAAAGTACTCATTTTTGGTAAATCCCTGGGCTACATTAGTATGGTAGCGTTTGCCGTTTACTTCGGTAATAAAGCCGTTGCCCTGGTTGGGCGCCAACTGGGCAATGCCCCAAATGCCCATGGTATAGATACCGGAAAAGAACAGGGCGCAGAACGCGGTGAGCCTGATGGCAGGCATGATATGATTTTTCATTTTGTTTTATTATTTATGTGCGGTTTTCCATTTCGAGCGCAGCTCAGCAAAGTCGAGAAATCGCTCATGAAAAACGAAATTAATTATGTAATCTTTATCGAGATTCCTCCATTGCTTCGCCAGTTCTGTCTGGCCCTCGGGTCCGACGATAGAAGGAATCTCATAAAAAGCAGTGCTAAGATTGCCGCGGTCGTTCCTCCCTCGCAATGACAGCACTTACCTGATAGTTAAAAAATTAAAAAAACACAGCGACCAGCATGTCAATAACCTTTATCCCTATAAACGGTACAATAATACCGCCCAGGCCGTAAATGAACAGGTTGCTGCGCAGCAGGGCAGAAGCCCCAATGGGTTTATAAGCAACGCCCTTAAGTGCCAGCGGGATAAGGAACGGGATAATGATGGCATTAAATATAACAGCCGACAGTATGGCGCTCTCCGGGCTGTGCAAGCCCATAATGTTAAGCCCCTGCAACTTTGGTATGGCTAATATAAACAGCGCCGGGATGATGGCAAAGTATTTGGCCACGTCGTTAGCGATACTAAAGGTGGTGAGCGTGCCGCGTGTCATGAGCAGCTGCTTGCCTATCTCTACAATTTCAATAAGTTTGGTGGGGTCGTTGTCAAGGTCTACCATGTTACCGGCTTCCTTGGCCGCCTGTGTACCGCTGTTCATGGCTACGCCCACATCGGCCTGGGCGAGGGCGGGCGCGTCGTTTGTACCGTCGCCCATCATGGCGACCAACTTACCACGCTGCTGCTCGGCCTTAATGTAGTTCATCTTGTCTTCGGGTTTGGCCTCGGCAATAAAGTCATCCACACCGGCTTTTTCAGCAATAAACTTCGCGGTAAGCGGGTTGTCGCCGGTAACCATCACGGTTTTTACACCCATTTTGCGCAGGCGCTCAAAGCGTTCGGCAATACCGGTTTTTATAATGTCCTGAAGCTCAATCACGCCCAGTACTTTCTCATTTTCAGCCACCACAAGCGGTGTACCGCCGTTACCCGAAATTTTTTCTACTATGGTGGTTATTTCATCAGAGAACGGGTTGCCCGCTTTGGTTACCAAATTCTTAATGGCATCATAGGCCCCTTTACGGATGCGGCTTTCGCCAAAGTCCACACCCGAACTACGCGTTTCGGCTGTAAATTTTATAAAGCGTGGGTTTTGCACGCCAAAGCTTTTTGGGTCGGTAGCAGCAAGTTCGATTATTGATTTACCTTCAGGCGTGTCATCGCTCATAGAGCTGAGTACGGCGGCTTTTACAAAGGCTTTTTCGCTTATGCCCGCGGCAGGGTAAAAGTGCGTGGCCTTACGGTTGCCTATGGTTATCGTTCCTGTTTTATCGAGTAGTAGTACATCAATGTCCCCCGCGGTTTCTACGGCCTTACCTGATTTGGTTATCACATTGGCTCGCAACGCACGGTCCATGCCCGCAATGCCTATGGCAGAAAGCAGTCCGCCTATGGTAGTAGGGATAAGGCATACAAACAGCGAGATGAACGATGCTATGGTAATGCTGATGTTGGCATAATCGGCAAAGGGTTTCAGTGTAACGCACACAATGATGAACACCAGTGTAAAGCCCGCCAAGAGTATGGTAAGCGCTATTTCATTAGGTGTTTTTTGGCGCGAAGCCCCTTCTACCAGTGCAATCATTTTATCGAGGAAGCTTTCGCCCGGTTCGGTGGTAACCTGTACGATTATACGGTCTGAAAGTACTTTTGTACCCCCGGTAACCGAACTTTTATCTCCGCCGGCCTCACGTATTACCGGAGCGCTTTCGCCGGTTATGGCGCTTTCGTCTATCGTGGCAAGGCCCTCTATAATTTCGCCGTCGGTGGGAATGGTATCGCCGGCTTCGCAAATAAAACGGTCGCCTTTTCTAAGGGTAGATGAGGGTACTACCTGTATTTCGTCTTTGTAAATTTCTCCCATCAGCTCAATCTTTTTAGCCGGGGTTTCTTCTCGGGTCTTGCGGAGGCTGTCGGCTTGTGCCTTGCCGCGTGCTTCGGCTATGGCCTCGGCAAAGTTGGCAAACAGCAGCGTAAACAGCAGTATAAGAAAAATAACAAAGTTATAGGTAAAACTGCCCTGGCTTTGCTCGCCGGTGAGTATCCACGCGCAAACGCACAGCATTATGGCGGTGCCTATCTCTACCGTAAACATTACCGGGTTTTTAACCAGCGACGCGGGGTTAAGTTTTATAAACGATTGTTTGAGTGCCTGCTTAACCAAATCGGGCTGGAACAGGCTTGCGTTATTGCTTTTCATTTTTAAGATTTATTGGTATAATGAAAAATATTCGGCCAGAGGCCCGAGTGTGAGGGCAGGGAAGAACGACAGCGCCGCTACTATAAAGATGACTGCCAGTACCATAAAGCCAAAGGTTGAAGTGTCGGTTTTTAGCGTGCCTGAACTTTCAGGGACGTATTTTTTAGCGGCAAGCAGTCCCGCAATAGCCACCGGGCCAATGATGGGCAGGTAGCGTGCCAGCAGCATCACGATGCCAGTGGCAATGTTCCAGAACGGGGTGTTGTCGCCCAGGCCTTCGAACCCGCTGCCGTTATTAGCGCTCGAAGAGGTAAACTCATAGAGCATTTCGCTAAAGCCGTGGTAACCGGGGTTGGCCAGCCAACCGGCATACGCTTCGGGATTGCCGGCGTAGAGGTAGCTTGCCAGCGCGGTGCCGGCCAGTATAAGGAACGGGTGCAGCAGTGCTACCGCCATGGCAATCTTCATTTCTTTAGCTTCAATTTTTTTACCGAGGAATTCCGGTGTACGGCCTACCATCAATCCGCTGATGAACACGCCCAGTATGATAAAGATGTAAAAGTTAAGGAAGCCCACACCTACACCGCCATAAAAGCAGTTTACCATCATGCCCAGGAGGGTTGTGGCACCGCCTATGGGTGTAAAGCTGTCGTGCATGGCATTAACCGATCCGTTACTGGTACAGGTGGTATAGGTAGCCCAGTTTGCCGAGGACACGGCACCGAAGCGTATCTCTTTGCCTTCCATGCTGCCCAGGTTTTGTGCAATGCCCATTTTGTCAAGTGCGGGGTTGCCACCTGTTTCCGCTATTATTGTGGGGATAAGCAGCAGCGCAAACCCCAGCGTCATTACGCCAAAGATGGTCCAGGCCAGTTTTTTCCTGCGCAACACATGGCCCAGCGCAAATAGTAACGCTATGGGAATAAGTATGATGCTTACGCTTTCTACAATATTGGTAAGGTAATTAGGATTTTCCATCGGGTTGGCACTGTTGGGTCCGTAGAACCCACCGCCATTGGTGCCCAACTGTTTTATGGCTACAAAGGCGGCTACGGGTCCGCGGCTTACGTCCTGTGTTTTGCCTTCGAGGGTAGTGATATGGTCTTTGCCTTCAAAGGTCATGGGTGTGCCGTTAAACACTAATATGGTAGCCACTATGATACACAGAGGAAGCAGCACGCGGGTAGCCGAACGCACAAAAAAGCTGTAAAAGTTACCCAGTGTAGCTGACGTTTTCTCTTTCATGGCCATAAATACCACGGCACAGATCGCCATACCACAGGCCGCGCTGATGAACTGCCACAGCATCAGCGTAAGCTGGCCGAGATAAGACAAGCCGCTCTCGCCGCTGTAGTGCTGCAGGTTGGTATTGGTAATAAAACTCACCGTAGTGTTAAAGGCAAGGTCAAGGCTCATGGCCGGGTTAGCGTCTGGGTTAAGGGGTAGCCACTCCATATTAAGCAGTACAAACATAGAGAGGATGAACCATACGCCGTTAATGGTAAGCAGCGCACTAAGGTGCTGTTTCCAGGTCATTTCTACGGTTTCGTCAATGCCGCCCAGTTTAAAAAACAGCCGGTCGATAGGATTAAAAATTTTATCAAGCCACGTGGGTTCGTAATTAAATATTTTGCCAATGTAGCGCCCCAGCGGTATTGCCATGAGCAACACCAGCGCATACATTACAATAATGCCAAAGATTTCGCTGTTCATGGGTTAAAATTTTTCGGGTTTTACAAGTACGTAGCAGATGTAGGCAAAAACCAGCAGGGCTACTATAAATAATGCGGTCATAATTTTTAGATTAAACGATTAAAAATTGAAGGATTAAACCCCGTAAGCGTTTACCTGGGCGATGTATTCGCGTTTAAGCGTAGGTGGAAAAAGTTTTGATACCGTGCAGTTGCGCAGCTCCATAAAGGTGGAAACCGAATTGACGTAGATAGAGGCTATGGCACTGCGGGTTTCTGTCGTGCCATTTTTAAAAAGGAGTTCGGCCATATCAAGGCATTTTTTAGCCCTGCTGATATTACCGCTGCGTATAAAATTTTTAGTAATTTCTGCAAATTGTACCGCCTTGGTGGAAGCGGTTTTTACATGGTTTTTCATTTTGAAACTATTTGATGTTGCCATGTAATAGCCAAATGTTATACCTGAAATTATTTTTTATTTCACAGTGTTTATTTTCAATGTGTTATGTATATTTTGAAGTTGTACCAAATAAAAAACCCTATCGTTTTGATAGCGTGGGGTGTATCATAATGATAGGGTTATAGGGGTTTACACAACCTGCAAGGTCTCGCCGACCTTGTAGGTTTAATTTGTGGGTAGGTTTATACCTACAAGTTTTTTAAAACCTTCCAGGATTTGAAGTGAAATTGCGGTGAAAAATTTTAGAGATGTCTCCTTCGTCGACATTGAACCCAGACTTTACGACTTTATGCCTTTCGACTTATTGAATCTTGTATTCTTCAATCTTCCGGTACAGCGTGGCAATGCCTATGTTGAGCAGGCGTGCGGTTTCGGCCTTGTTGCCGTTAGTGTGGTTAAAAACCTTTTGTATGTGCAGTTTTTCGGCGGCGGCCAATGAAAATGCCGAGAGGGTTTTGCCGCCTTCATTTGTACCTCCGGCTTGCAGCTGCTGAATTTCATAGGGCAGGCTATCCGGCGTAAGGGCTGTGCTGTTTTCTAGTATGATGCTGCGCTCTATCACGTTTTTGAGTTCGCGTATGTTGCCCGGCCAGTTGTGCAGCTGTAGTGATTTTATATAATCAGCAGAAAGGCCCGAAACACGCTTGTTAGTCTTCAGCGCAAAGTAGTTGGCAAAATAGTGTGCCAGGGACTCAATATCCTTAACACGCTCGCGTAGGGGCGGCAGCTGTATGGCAAAAACCGAAAGGCGGTAGTACAAATCCTGTCTGAAGTTGCCTGCCTCAATTTCGATGATGAGGTTTTTATGGGTAGCGGCTATTACCCGCACGTTCACCTTGGTTACCTTGCTTTCGCCCACTTTTATAAACTCGCCGTTTTCAAGCACACGCAGCAGTTTGGCTTGCAGGTCGCTGGGCATGTCGCCCAGTTCGTCCAGGAATATGGTGCCGTTATGTGCTTCTTCAATAAGGCCTTTTTTATCTTTAACCGCGCCGGTAAATGCCCCGGCCACGTGACCAAACATTTCGCTCTCCAGCAAATCATGGCTGAAAGCCGAGCAGTTTATGGCAACAAAGTTATGGTTCTTGCGGTGGCTGTTCTGGTGGATGGCGTTCGCAAATACCTCCTTGCCCGTACCCGTTTCGCCGGTAAGCAGCACAGTGGCATCGGTTGGGGCAACTTTTTTAGCCAACTCTACCGCCTGCATAATTTTACCCGATGCGCCGATGATGCCTTCAAACGAAAATTTCTCGCCCAGCTTGGCTTCCAGCTGCGCTACTTTTTGGGTCAGCACGCTTTTTTCTACCGCCCGGTGCAGCAGGGGGATGATTTTGTTGTTGTCATCGCCTTTTACAATATAGTCAAACGCGCCGTTTTTTATAGCCTGTACGCCATTAGGAATGTTGCCGTATGCCGTAAGCAATATAACCTCTACCGCCGGATACCCCTGTTTAATGGTGGTAACAAGGTCTACCCCGTTGCCGTCGGGCAGCTTTACGTCGCACAGCACCACATCAATGTCGTTTTGCGTGAGTTTCTTCAGGCCCTGCTTACAGTCAGCCGCCTGCACTACCTCAAAGCCTTCAAGCGAAATGATGCGGGCCATGAGCGCCCTTAGCTTTTCTTCGTCGTCTATAATGAGGATTTTTTTCACGGGTGCGAGTTTTGAGGCAAAGGTATATCATTTTTTGATTTGGTGAGGTTGTGATGGGGTGAGGAAATCCTGTGGGGATTTTTGGGATGGGGTGTATATGTTGTTTTCTGGCGTAGTCATTTTTTAAAATTAGTTTATTTTTACAAAAATCATTTGAATTAATGAAAGATACGACTGGCTATATATACTTGGCGATAAAGACCGAAAATAAAAGTATTGATTTGGAATGGTTTAATAGCCATTTGACCATTAAGCCTACTACTTTCAGTAAAATGTTCGAGAAGGGAAAAATACCCGTATGCACAAGCTGGGAATATTCATCGGGCAATTTTACTAACCCGTTTTATGCTGATGAAATAGCGAAGCTTATTTCAAAGTTAAGCAATCATACGTCGGAGTTTTTAAAACTGAAATCTGAAAATCCTGAATTTCACTTTGTTTTTGAAGTTGTAATGTATCTTGGGGATGAAACACCCGGCTTGTCTTTTGATAAGCAAACTCTGCAATTTCTTAATACTATTGGCGCAGAAATTGATTGTGATATATATAATAGTAAATAACAAGTTTGCCATAGAGATGTTATTTATAGTCAATTCGTTCCCCGTTGCTGGCGCAAGCGTCCCGCTCGTGCAACTTTAAAAGCGTTCTGAAACAATATGTTATATACGTTTGAGGCACGAGCGCAACGCTAGCGCCAGCAAAGAAGCTGCAAACTGACCACTGTCAACTAACACTACTCACACCGCACATCCCTCAACCTCAACTGCAAACTAACCTCGCCGTTCCAGGCATTTTCCTCAATGCTGTAGGCAGCGTTAAAGGTGTCGCCGTTGCAGGTCAGGTCCTTTTTTTTGGCGAGGCCAAAGCCCACCGCGCCAAAGCCTTCTGAAGCGCCCTGCTTTACAAACAGCTTAAGGTGCTCGCTGTCGCTGCCTATGGCCTTGCCAAACCCGGTATCGCGCAGGTTTCGGGTAAGGAACACGGGTGTCATATTACCGGGGCCAAATGGCTCAAACTGCTTCAGGATGCGGAAGAACTTCGGGGTAATGTCGGCAAAGTCAATTTCGGCATCAATTTTAATTTCGGGAATCAGCAGCTCCGGGGCTATGGTAGCGCTTACCACTTCCTCAAACTTTTGCCTGAAGGCTTCATACTGCTCCTCCTTAAGGGTAAGCCCGGCGGCATACATGTGCCCGCCAAACTGCTCCAGGCAATCGGCGCAGGCTTCAAGGGCATTATAAATATCAAAATCACGCACGGAGCGTGCCGATGCGGCAAGTTTATCACCGCTCCTGGTAAACACCAGCGTGGGGCGGTAATACGTTTCTATCAACCGCGATGCCACGATGCCTATCACACCCTTGTGCCACTCTTCATTGTACACCACGGTGGTTTTGCGGTCGTGGTCGTTGTTGCGGTCTATTTGTAGTAATGCTTCGGCGGTTATCTGTTTGTCGAGGCCCTTGCGGTCGGTATTAAAGGTTTCAATCTGTGCGGCAAAGGCTTCTGCCTGGGGCAAATCAAACTCGGTTAGCAGCGCCACCGCGTGCTTACCGTGGCTTATACGTCCGGCGGCATTAATGCGCGGGGCAATGGTAAACACCACATCGCTAATGGTAAGCGTTTGCCGCTTCATGTTCTGTATCAGCGCCTTTATCCCCGCCCGCGGACTCGTGTTTATAACGTCCAGCCCAAATTTAGCCAGCACCCGGTTCTCGCCCGTTATGGGCACGATGTCTGCGGCTATGGCTGTGGCCACCAAGTCAAGCCAGGGCAGCAGGTCTAAAATTGTTTGGCCACGGTTGGCACCCAGCCCCTGCACCAGCTTAAAGCCCACCCCTGCACCACAGAGTTCGTCGTACGGATAGAAGCAGTCGTCGCGTTTGGGGTCCAGCACAGCAACTGCTTCGGGTAGCGTATCGCCAGGGCGGTGGTGGTCGCAGATGATAAAGTCAATACCCTTTTCTTTGGCGTAGGCCACCTTATCGGGACTTTTAATACCGCAGTCTAATGCTATTATCAGCGAGCAGCCGTTATCGTCGGCATAGTCTATCCCGGCGAATGACACGCCATAACCCTCGCCATACCGGTCGGGGATATAAGTATCTACATTCGCGTAAAACGTGCGCAGGTAGCCGCTCATGAGCGCCACAGCCGTAGTGCCATCTACATCATAATCGCCAAAAACCAGTATGTTTTCACCACGGTCAATTGCCTGTTCTATACGCGCCACAGCCTTATCCATATCCTTCATTAAATACGGGTCGTGCAAATCGTCCAGCGACGGCCGGAAAAACTGCCTGGCTTCCTCAAACGTGCTGATGCCGCGCTGCACCAGCAGCGTTGCGATGCGGGTATCTACCCCCAGGGCATCAGCGAGTTTGTTTACGGTATCGGGATTTGGGGTGGGAGTAAGGGTCCAGCGCATTGAAATGGTTTAGTGGCAAAAATAAGGTTTTCTTAGTTAATCGTGGTAGGCGGTGTGGTCGTAATATTAGGTTTGCCTTCTTGCCAGGTCTAATTAACGAATTTCTTGTGGCTTTACCCAATCAGCTTATGATAAACAGTACAGCAAGGGGAAATCGATAAAAAAACGCCCCACAAAGTGAGGCGTTACTATAATAAAAGCCCTTGACATACTATTCAATTAAAATTCTAAAGGTAGTAGCACCATTGTCAGCAGCTATTTTTAAAAGATAAACTCCTTTTGCAAGGGCAGAAATATCAATAGCTGTGTTATTGTTGTTAATTCCTGCAGTATATATCATCTGGCCCAATGTGTTATATAATGTTACGGTTTTAATGGCGTGGGAATTTTCAATAATAATTGAGGTGTGGCCCGGCCCAGGGTAGTATTTTAGGGTTTGGGCAATATTAGTCGCTAACCCTGCTACCTGGTTTACAGTAACGGCAAGGCGCTGTGTACTTTCATAGCCGTTAGCCGATTGCGTGGCATAATAGGTTTCGCCATCTTCAAGCAATGTTTCTTCGGCAAGGGCGGTATCGCCGGTTTCGGTGGCATACCACTGTATGTTCGGGCCTTCTACCTCAAGGTCGGCCAGGGTTTGCCCTTCGGTAAAGGTTTGTGTTGCTTCTCCCAGTGGTGCATCCGGCAGGATTAAAAAGCTCAGGGCAACTACAGTCCCACAACCTATATTTGTTATTGTTACAATGTGCTCGCCATACTCAAGTCCGCTAAAAGCAGGCCCGTTCTGGATGGTGCCATCAAGCGAAAAACTGTAATTTCCGGGGTCAATGCCGTTGCCAAACACTACGGCTGCCTGGGTGCCGCTTATGCTAATCGTTACATACTGTTCCCAGTATTCGATAGGTTGTTGTATAATTTCGTAACACACTATGTTATCGTTATTCTGTACGCGTACCCAAACCGAATTGTTGCTGCCTGTAAGGACAACGGCTGAAGGGTCTGCAAACGGGTTGAGGTTCTCGGAAGCATCTTCAATAGTGGCATGATAAGTAACCTGGTATTGTTCTATGTTCGGGATGTTAACTACGTTAACCGTAACATCAACCGGTACGCCGATACAGGTGTAGAGTGTATTTATTGTATCTGTTGCAACTGAAGGTACAGGCGTAGTGGCCAAAGATAAATACACAATAACATAGTTTTCAGGATCTTCTGTACTCTCTATGCGTACATACACGGTTTGCCCGTATGCTTCAATATTTGTATAGGATAACGGCAGAGGGTTAGCATCGATAACCGCGTCAACATGGGTTTGATGAAAAGTGACAGCATAGTCGCCTGCAGGGGTTATACCGTTAAGATATTGCGGGATAAGGGTATCAAGGTCAAAGTTTGCATAGCCATCATTATTATCATCACATGCATAATAGCTTTCAGGGCCGTTAACAATAATTTCTTGCACCGGCACTTCAGAGGTACTTGCCTGTATAAATAAAGCCGAATCAAAAGCTGCATCTACATAATCTGCAACTACAAACTTAATATGGTAGCTGTGTCCCGGCTCCAGTTCAGGCATTTCGGTTGTAAAAGCCACGGTTAGCCCATTAAAGTTTGTTGCGGCGGTCATTGTGCCCTGCGGATAATAAGCATCAAAGTAAGCAGGATTAGCACTTGGGCAGGTATTCCCCGGACTGTTATAAGCAGCATTTCTCACCGAACCGGTAGAAATAGGCGTATTGGTAAAGGGTACAACAGCAAGGTTTGTTGTAATACCGGTAGCATTATCGGTTAAAAATATACCGATAAGATCTCCGTAGAAGCATTGATACAGTCCGTATTCTTCTGAAGCGAACAAAAAATTAAAGTTAAGCTGGTTGACATCCGGAACGAAATCAAATTCAAGCTTTGTAGCATTGCGGGTTACCTGGTTACCGCCAGGCAAAAAGGCATCAAGGTCAGTATCGCCGGGCCAGTTAGCGGCACCCCCATTTTGCGTTGTTAAATTCGGGCCTTCTGCCAGCACAGCATTTCCGGATGATAACACAACACCGTTTTCAAAAGGGAAGTCAGTGCCGTTACGGATAAAATAACCTATACCGTTAGGCTCGGTAGCAGCAACATTTATGCCGGTATATGATGTAATGTTTGATATGGTGAAACCGGTTTGCGGCATCAGCACTTCTTCAACCAGTTGTGTTACGGAGTATTGTGTGGTATTAATTGAGATAGAGTTTGGCGGGGTTGTAATACACAGGTCAAAGGTTATCGCAGGATTTGGATTGGTAGAAGTTATAAAAGTAAATATCCTGATGTAATATTCTGTACCTGCGGTAAGCCCGTCAACAAGTATAGTAGTGTTTATTGCTGTGCCGCAAGTAACTAAAGTACCCGTGCAAGAGCCGCTAAAAATTTCAAACCTCAGCGCAGAACTAGTGCCCGTTAAGTTACTGGTCGTAATACTATGGCGGTCGTTTATTGCGGTAAAACGGTACCACACATCGTCATCGGCAACGCCATCGCAACTTACGGGTAAAGCACTGGCTGTTGCATTTTGTAGCGAAACATTTACAGAAGATACGCATTCTATCGTGCTGCCGGGTGTTATGAGAGTTGCGTTCGCGCAATCATCATTAGAAGGTTGGGCAAATGCCAAAACAGGCAAGAACACCCAAAGCAAAAGGAGTAACTTTTTTATCATAATCTGGTTGATTTTTACAAATGTATAAAAAAATCCAAATGATAGACATTAGGCTTTGATTTTTACTAAAGTATAAAAAAACGCCTCCGTC
>NZ_JBKJHD010000031.1:0-15431 GCF_046613695.1 Flavobacterium sp. RHBU_24
AATAGTACTCAATCGTTAAAACTCACCCCTGTAATAAGAAGCTTCTTCCTAAACTCCTGGTGAGGGGCTGCTATCCATCTCGTTACGGGCCTTGCTGTAAGCCCTTCCAAAAATTTAATGACCTTATCGGCAGGAGCTGTATCGCCGGACATATACCGGACAGACCTCCCGTTGAAGGGCAACTTTACAATATCTACCGGTGTCCCGGCTATCATTACTACCATACCTTCAATTTTTCAAATTATTAATCGGCATGCATTGCAGCAGCACCTGTCTTGCTGGCCTGGGCAAGCGGGGGCACGTTTGCTTACGGCTTTTAATACCCTGCAAAGGCCCGGATATATTTCATTTTTACTGTAGTTGGTTTTACACTTTGACCCTTACAGTTCAAACCTCACACCAAAGGTGGGGAATACACCAAGGCCAATGTTCATTATCCTGCCGGTTTCGGGTACGAATTGCTCTGAGTTTACATTAAAGCGGTTTGAGATATTGACCAGGTCGACAAAAGCGGAGAAAGTTCCCCATTCTCTGTGCATGTTATAATCGGCCCTTACATCCATGCTGATAAAATCCGGCAGGCGCTCACCGTTCACCCTTGTTACCTCCTGCGAATAGCGAACCATATCCGGGTCATTAAACACATCGGGGTGTATTATGTAGCTGTCTGTAGGACGCCCGGTACTGTAGCGGAACTTCCCGGAAAAGATCCATTTGTCATTGGGCTTGTAGCTTCCCATCAGGCTAAAGGTGTGCGGCACATTAAAAATATAATCGTATTCCCCCAAGCCGTCATGGTCATCCCTTTTGCTCTCCATGTAAGAATAGCTTACCTGGCCGTAATAATTATCGGAAAGCCTTTTGGTAAGGCTGATGTCGGCACCGTATGCATAGCCGCTTCCATCGTTTGTGAGATAGCTTTGCGCGCGGTTAGGCTGTACCGTCACATCGTCAAACTGTTTGTGCCAGCCTTCCGCCACGAATTTCAAATCGTTTGATATTTGCATCTTATAGCCAACTATAGACTGTATGGTGCGTTCGTTTTTAAGTGTATTACCAGCGGTTTGGCCTGCAATATCAGAGTAGCCGGGATCCTGGTAATAGATGCCGCTGGCGAAATTAATACTGTGCCTGCTGTTTAAGGCAATACTGCCGCTCAGCCTTGGGGAAAGGGTATGCTGCTCGGTAAATCCGGTATAGTCGTATCGTACCCCGGAGTTTAGTGTAAAACCATTGGCAACCTTCCACGACAGGGTTACATAGCCTGACCCGTTGAATGCATTGTCGTCAAAGGCGGCGTTGAACTGTGACGGATCCAGTATCTGGTAATATTGCGTAGGATTTGCACTGATATCCCGTGCACGGAACGTATAAATGGTATCGGTGCGGCTCAGCAGCCTTTCATAGTCAAGACTGACCATCATCGCGTCGACACCGGCGATGATTTTAAGTTTGTCAAAGTTTTTTGTGTAAATGGAGCGGTAGCCCACTTCCTGCTGGTCATTCGTAATATGCCTCAACCGGTTTTCATATCCGTCGGCCCTTGGGTTGATTATAATTCCATTACTATCAAGGGAAGGATTGAAACGCCCAAAATTATTGTCAACAGTTGAGGCCCTGTAATACAATACATTGGTCAGGTAACTGGTGTTATTGAGCAGCGTACGCAAATTAAGGCCCACAACAGCCTGGCTGCTCTGGTGGTCCCATAGCATAGTCCTACCGCTATTATCCTCATTCATGTCAAGGCCCGCTTCTATGTCATCTATTTTCCTGCTGGTTGCCTCCGGGTTAAACATGGCAATAACCGACAACTTGTTCTTATCGTTAAGTTCTGTAGTGCTTTTTATAAGGTAATCCCCAAATGACACGGCAGCCCGCTGCTCGTCCAGCATGCTGATAAGCATTGCAAAATTCTGGTAGCGGCCGGCTACAAACAGGCTTGTTTTTTTGGATATGGGGCCATCCGCAATCACGGTGCCTCCCAATAAATCGGCCTGTGCGCTGAAGGACCAGGAGGCCCTGTTGCCTTCTTTAACGCCAAGCCCCAGGTAAGAGGACGACCGGCGTCCATAGTTGGCGCCAAAACCACCGTTTTGAAAGGCTACATTGTCTATGATCCTCGGGGCAAAAATACTGAACCTTCCCCCATTAGGGTCATTGAATCCCGATGCGAAGCCTTCGGCCTCCAGGTGGGAAAGGTTAAAAATAGGTATCTCATCTACCATATAGACATTATCACGCGTGCCCTGGCCCCGTGCCGCTATGGCAGAAAACTGCGACCCGCTGCTGACCACGCCCGGCAGGGTAGACAGCGCCCTCATGATATCACCTTGTGCACCCGGGTTCCTGAATATCTCTTCCCTTGAATAGGAAAAAGAGGAAACAGGGGTAAGGGGATTGTTTTCGCCTTTAAAAGTGCTTATGGTAACACCTTCCAATGTCGTTGCGTCTTCGAGCAGCTCAATTTCGGAATAATAGGTCTTATTGGAACTGATGATGATTTCAGTTATATTCTTTGTCTGGAACCCCATCGATGAGAAGGTAACCGAATAACTGCCAGCGGGTACATTTTCTATGGTAAACACACCGAGGGTATCGGTGGCAGCCAAAAACTGTGTATTGTCCAGCATTACGCTGGCTCCTATTACGGGCTGTTTTGTGGACTGTTCAATGATTTTACCTTTAAAACTACCCGTTCCTTGGGCAAATCCCGATACCTGTGTCATCAGTAAAAGGACTGTAATGATCGCCAGGTTCTTTAAACTGTTTTTTAATTTCATAGTTCTGATTTTGTATTATTGCAAAAATGCAATGACATCAAAAAACAGCTGTAGCCAAAAGTCGCAATATTGTAGCCAAAAGTAAACAGCTTGAATTCAGTAAATTATTTTGTAACAATACCTTTAAAGACCTGTATTATAGTCCAAAAGAGTAGTGTAAAGCTGCCTTCGCCAAATAATCTTTTCTCCGATTAGGCCCTTTAACAACGGGCCAGTGTTTTAAAGTCTTCAACTGCATGAACTTTTTTTCAAATAAGAAGCATGACTTTTGTCCTTATTAAATAACGGTTGTTATCATCAACCCGTAATATTTGCTAAAAAGCAAATCAAATCAAGAAAGTAGGAGGGACCGGAATATGGAAACACCATATACTGTGTCATAAGAATTGTCGAATTTATTTAAAAAAACGAACATGATCAAATTTCCTGAAGTGGCGCCCGGCCAGGGGCCTGTCGTAATGCTTAACCTGGTAAAATTTAAGAACCGCAAAATTTATATCGAAGAATATCTTCCTGCGTTTAATCGTGTAACCACAGGATTGGGCATTGAGGGGGTAAAGGTCAGGTTTTTAGGCGAAGTAATCGGCAATATAATTGCTGATGAAAATGACCATTGGGACGAGGTCTTGCTGGTGGAATATCCCAGTGCGGAAATATTCAAAAAAATAGCTGGGAGCGAGCTCTACCAAACCATTGCTAATCCGCTGCGTCTAGCGGGAACAGCTGAAATTAAATTAATTATGACCCGCGGGATTGACTATTAACAGCTATTTTTGCGGCATGTCGCAACTTCTTCTTTCCAATTTTGCTTTGCATGTTGCACTTTCTCCTTGGGAACAGGAGCAGGTGATTTCTGCCGTGCAGCATAGCACTGTTTCCAAGCGCAGTTTATTGCTTACCCCTGGCGACGTCGAGCGTCATATATATTTTGTAGACAAGGGCTGCCTGCGGTTATTCCACACCGATAAGGAGGGACAGCAACATAATTTATGTTTTTACCCCGAGAATTGGTGGGCGTGCGATATTGCCAGCTTTTTTAAGGGTAAGAAGGCCACCACTACTATACAGGCCTTGGAAGATTCGGAAGTGTATTGCTTTACGCTGCCAAAGCTCGAAGAATTATTTAGCTCGATTCCATCGCTTGAGCGATTTTTTCGCATATTGACGCAAAATGGCTTCGATATGCTGCAAAGGCGTCTGACCTCCAGTATGTCCATGACCGCAGCGCAAAGGTACATCGAATTCAGGAAGCATTATCCAGGCCTTGAACTGCGAATCGATCAAAAGCAGATCGCAAGTTATCTGGGTATCACAGCCGCTTTCCTTAGTATGATGCGCAAAGACAGAAATTTATGAAAGGAGGCTTTCTTTTTTTGCAGCTTTTTGGTTATTTACTTGGCAGGTTTCTTCTATAGGTTTTCTCGTCCTCCCATTGCTGAGCTTGCTTTTTAATCCTGCGCTATAGTAAATGCGCTTTTTCATTTTAGGGTAACTGCTAGGGTAATATTTTATGCTTAAGGGCGTGCAGCAAGCGCTCATGGTCTTTTTCATTTTGGTCGGCATAGCGCATAGAGAACGTTGCTATAGTATCTTCAAAATGCTCGTCCTGCCCCATGTAGCCTTTTAAAACGGCGGCGTCCCCTGTACGGGCGTGCGCGCGGGATAGTGCCCATCCGCAGGAGCGCGCATACCTTAAAAAGATTTCATGATCCATAGTATCAGTTAAGGGCTTTACCTTGGCATCGCGCATCTGGCGTACATAAAACTGCCTTCCAGCAGCATCCAGTGTCCAGCCTAAAAAAATATCAGTAGCCGATTGTATCAGCCTTTGGCCCTCAACTACGCGTTGGCCATGATACTTAAACTTGCTTTTGCCCGCGTAGGGCTCAAGCACGCTTTGGTGTGCTTCTTTAAACTGGAGGAACAGCGGGTCGCCCGTAGCTGACATAAGCAATAACACGCCGCAAAAAGTGCCTACGCTGCCCACCCCTACAACCTTCATGGCTACATCCTTAATTTTGTAGCGGCTAAGCAATATCCTTTTATCGTGCGTAAGTGAACGCAGGTACCGCTTATAGGCGTTTTCTGCTTCGGTAAAGAAGGCAGCTTCCCTGTCTTTAGGGACATGGAAAATAAGCGGCGGATTGTCCTTAATATGTGGCTCTCCCTTTTTGCTGTAGGTAAGCTTTGCAAACTCTTTTTCGTGCGGGGCACGTTTAATGGCCTTTTTAACCTGCTTGGGGTCAAATTGCTTGAACTCCTTAATTTTGCCGGAATGCACCAGGTCTTTCATGCTTATTTGCGAATACCATATTTGTAGTGCCGACATTTCAGCGTATTCTGCCATATGTTTCCTGTAGCTGCTTACGGCCGTAAAGGCTGCTTCCCCGCATTGAATATCGGTAAATCCCTTATCCCTTCCAGCGATGGCAAAACTGGCTGCAAGGCGTTTCACATCCCACTCCCATGGCGCAGTGGATGTTTCGTCAAAATCGTTTATGTCAAACACCAGTGTACGTTCGGGCGTAGCAAAGCCGCCAAAGTTAAGCAGGTGGCAGTCGCCGCAGATATGTAGTTTCATGTTGGTGGAAGGCAGCATAGAAAGGTCTGACGCCATAACGGCTGCACTGCCACGGTAAAACCCAAAGGGCGATTCGGCCATGCGTTCGTACCTGAGGGGCAGCAGGCCCGGCATCCTGCCTTTACTGTTTTCCTTAAGGATATCAATAGGGTTAGCCCGGCAATCTACAGCCACCCCGCCTAATGATGCTATGGGGTCTAGCTTCTTTTGAAATTTTCCGTATTTATGGCGGTCGGCCTTAGAGGAAACCGCCGCAATATTTTGTGTGTCGTTTTCCTTGTTTTCTATCATAGCGCTCTATTTGGCAACAGCCAGCAGTTCGCGGCGGTGCATAATTTTTTGAATCAGTATCCGTAGTTTGGCCCTATAATCATCCTGTAGCCAGTCGGTATAATTTTTTGTAACCTTACCCAGGCATTTTGCGTATTGTTTAATCCTCCAGTTAATTTCTTTATCCAGTTCATCGCTAAGGTGCAGGGCATCGGTAATTGTTTCGGCATTATCGGCGCACATCAGGGCATGCTGCCTTAAAGAGTCTCTTATAACGATCTTGGGTTTGAGCCCATTCTCTAGCGCCAGCCTGTGTGCCTCCTGCACATCAAACAATACCTCTAAGGTGTTGGGAAATTTAGACCGCACCTGGGCCGGAATGCCGTGGCTTTCATATTCGGTATGGCTGTTCATGCTCTCATGATACTGCTCCGGGTTTGCAAACACATATTTCCAGTCAACTGGGGCATTCCATTCGCCAAAACGGTCGGTATTATTGCCCAGGTCTATAATATTAAACGTCTTTTTTTGCGGCAGCCTGCGCGACCCGCGACCTATCATCTGGTGGTAAAGTGTAAGCGAGTTGGTAGCGCGGTTCAGGATTACAGTTTGAACCGAAGGCTCATCAAAACCTGTGGTAAGTATAGAAACTGATGTGAGTATGGCACCTTTAGTCTTTTTAAACCATTTTAAGATTTCGGCGCGCTCTGCCGCAGGGGTTTTATTATCCAGGTGCCTGCAATCATAACCTGCATCAATAAATAATTGGTAAACGGCGCGTGAAGTAAAGATACCGGTATTAAATATCAGCGTTTTTTTGTTTTTTGAATGCTGCTCATAAGCATGGAGCAACAATTCCAGCATGGCGGGCGCCGAATATAAAGCATCAGAGGTGCTAACGGTAAAATCGCCGTGTACGCCGGTTTTTAAGGAGTTAAGCTCTACGTCATAGCGCCATGTTTTTGGCTTTGCCAAAAAGCCCTGTGCTATAAGCGACCCTATGGGCTCGCCTACAATAAGTTCGCTGTAGTTTTTATGCATCGGCAAATTGATATCTGAGCTAAAAGGCGTAGCAGTAACCCCTATAATAGTAGCGTTTTTAAATGTACCCAGTAATTTTTGGAATGAGTTATGGTGGGCTTCATCTATAATAACAAGGCCTACGGCGTCGGTATTTACCTGGCCGTCTTTTATCCTGTTCTTCAGAGTTTCAACCATAGCTACGTAGCAGGTATAATCGTCTTTTTCGCCTATCTTCTTCACAGCGCTGTTAATGGCTTTGTTATTAACACCGGAGTTTTTTAACGTGACTGATGTTTGCCTGCACAACTCAATACGGTGGGTAAGCACCACTACTTTTTTACCAAATTTTTGGATATACCTTTTGGCTATTTCAGAGAAAATTACCGTTTTTCCACCTCCTGTGGGCAGCTGGTACAACAGGCGTTGTGGTGCTCTGCTTTGTTCCATTTTTTGAAACAGCGTAGCAATATCAGATTCCTGGTAGGTATATAATTTTTTTGCAGGCTTTACTGGTGGGGCAATAGTAGTGGTGTCCATTATCATAGGTTAGGTCTACCTAAATTATGTATAACCACAATGCAGGTATTATAAATATTCTATAAAATTTTTATACAATATTTTACTTAAATGTTTTAAAATTAAGCAACGGCCATTTATTTATGATTTATTACTGAAAATTATATGATGCACGTTTTAACTTAGTGTCACGCGGTGTATAAGTACCGGAATATTGATGAAAAAAACTAAAAGACGCATTGCAATACTCGGTGGAGGTCCCAGCGGGTTACTTATGTATAAGCGGTTGGTAGAAAGTGGCCGTACCGATATTGAAATTGAGATATTTGAACGCAAACAGCAATTGGGTGCCGGTATGCCCTATAGCGCTGAGGGTGCTAATAAAGAGCACATAACCAATGTGTCGGGTAATGAGATACCTACAATCGTAACTTCTATACACGAATGGGTGTGCACGGTTGATAAAGAGGTATTGGAGCCTTATCATATAACCCCGCTCAACTTTAACGATTACAAGGTACTTCCCCGGCTGTTGTTTGGCAAATACCTCGAGGCGCAGTTTGATTTGCTGAGGGACATGGCCAGAGAAGCCGGTATTATTACGGTATTACATCTTGGAATTCAAATTACCGATGTTTTTGATAAGCCGGAGCTTAATAAAGTGCTGGTAGCATTTGAAGGCTCAGGGATCGAGGCGTTTGACCATGTTATTATTTGTACAGGGCATAACTGGCCCAGAAAGCATGAAGGCAAGGTTAACGGATATTTTGACAGCCCCTATCCGCCGGCTAAATTGGAACTAAAGCTTAACTATTCCGTTGCCATAAGAGGATCGTCATTAACCGCTATAGATGCCATCCGCACCCTTGCGCGTAACAACGGGTATTTTAAAGAAACCGCCAACGGCCTGCTGTGTTTTGAGCCTGCACCGGGCAGCGAAAATTTTAAAATGGTTATGCATTCCCGCAATGGATTGCTGCCAGCGGTGCGCTTTCACCTGGAAGACTCCCACCTGCAAAACAAATCATTATTAACTCCTGAAGCCATAGAACAGCATAAGAGCGCTAACGGGGGATTCCTGTCGCTTGATTTTATATTCGAAAAAGATTTTAAAGACCTCTTTAGGGATAAAGACCCCGAGTTCTATGCCCGTATCAAAGACTTAAGCCTGGAAGATTTTGTGGAGGATATGATTTACTATCGCGAAAATGCAGCACCATTTGACCTGCTGCGATTAGAATATGCAGAGGCTGAAAAATCGATTAAAAACCATGAGTCGATCTACTGGAAAGAGTTACTTGCGGTATTGAGTTTTGCCATGAACTATCCGGCCAAATATTTCCCTGCAGAAGATATGCTGAGGCTACAAAAGGTGCTGATGCCGTTAATATCGGTAGTAATTGCCTTTGTGCCACAAACTTCCTGTAAAGAACTGCTTGCGCTTCACGATGCCGGCAGGCTTGATATCGTGGCGGTAGGGCAGGACAGCGATGTAGAAATTAACGATACCGGCGGAATAACGTACCACTATACTGATGATACCGGTAAAGAGCACTCAGACTATTATAAAATGTTTGTAGACTGTGTGGGCCAGCCTCATTTATCATTCGAAGACTTCCCTTTTAAAAGCATGCCGGATAATGGAACCATTAGCAGGGCAGTACTTAAGTTTCAATCGGATGATGAAGGCAGTAAAGCACAGGCATCAGGAAACAGAAAGGTAAAGCAAAATAGGGAGGGCTACTATTTAGAAGTCCCGGGCATTACCATCAATGATAATTTTGAGGTGATACGTATAAACGGAAAGGCCAGCAAGCGGATTTATATTATGGCCGTGCCGTATATTGGAGGCTTTAATCCCGATTATTCGGGGCTCGATTTTGGCGAGGAGGCCTCTATGCACATTATACGCTCAATACAGCAGGAAATGAAGACCCAAAGGTAGATATAAAGTAAGATAATTCACGTAAAATTTTGTTAGTGAATAGTTTAACACAAGCTTACCACATCTTAACAAACCCTTAGAGATTGGATGAGTAACTTTATGATTCTACAAGAACATCAAATCCAATTTATTATGTCAGTAATTCAAAACGACCATTCTGAGGGGCCTGTAGCAAAGGCTATCGAAAAACAGACCTCAAAACTTCCATCCGACCTTTTTCTATGGGCAGCGGTGGGTTCAATGGCGGCCTCAGCTACGCTAAAATGTTTGGGTAAGGACAAATCAGCATTATTTGTAGGGCAGTGGGCTGCGCCTTTTCTCCTGCTTGGTGTCTACAACAAGATCGTTAAAGTAGAAGGGCACGATAAAAAACACGAGGTGGGTAGCAAGTTTAATGCGCCGACAGAAGAGCATCCGATAAGCGACTATGCCGACCCGAATGCGCAATCAACTTTTTAATCAAATTCAGGCCGGATCAATCCGGCCTTTGTTCTTTCAACCCTATTACCTATGAAGCACAAAAACTGTATGCTGACAGCTATTGCTGCCTTGAGCAGCATGGCCTCTTTTGCCCAAAAGGGGATACCCCCAAAAGAAGATACCAAACAAACAGTGGTAACCAATTATGCTACGCACTTGGAATACAGCCCGGCATTGGCAGCAAGCCTTAAAACGGCGCCCGGCTGGCAGGTCATTCCCGGTGCTACAGGCCTTGGCAAGCCCCGTATGCTGTACGTCGGCAAACAGGGGCAGCTGTATGTAACCCGCCGCGATGCAGGCGATGTGCTCATGCTTACCGATAAAGATAAAGACGGCAAGTTTGAGGAAATGACCCGCGTAGCCGATTTTCCCGGTGTGCATGGTATTACGTCCAAAGATAATTACATGTACCTGTGCAATAGCAACCGCGTACTGAGGTATGCCCTGAATGCCGATGGTACATTGGGCAAGGTTGCCGATACCCTTATTAAAGACCTGCCCAGCGGCGGACAGCACCCTAACCGCACCATGGATTTTGGCCCCGATGGCAAGCTGTACATTTCAGTTGGCAGCGTGTGTAACGACTGTAAAGAGAGCGATAAAGAAACGGCTACCATGCTACAGGTTGACCCTGTAACCTGGAAGCGTAAGGTCTTTGCATCCGGCCTGCGCAATACCATAGGTTTTGACTGGCATCCGCAAAGTAAAGAGTTGTGGGGCGTAGATAACGGAGGCGATTTCCGGGGCGATGAATGGCCGCCGGAGGAACTTAATCATATTGTATTGGACGGCAATTACGGTTTCCCGTTCGCGTACGCCAAACAGGAAGTTGATAAGACCCGTGAAGACCCAGCCGGAACCACAAAAGAAATTTTAGCCAGAGCTTCAAAACCCTCTGTAATGGAATTTGCAGCGCATAGCGCTCCTATAGCCTTTACTTTTTTTGAAAGCGGGCCGAATAAAGGCAACGCATTGGTGTGCTGGCACGGCTCATGGAACCGTGAAAACCCGTCAGGCTTTAAAGTAGAACTTATACAATTTGACAAGAATGGAAAACCCACCGGTAGCGAGGACTTCTTATGGGGCTTCCTGAAAGGAAACGAGCGTTTTGGCCGTCCTGCCGGCGTGGCTGTTGCGCCTGATGGTACGGTTTACATTTCTGATGATGCAAACGGGGTTATTTACACTTTAAGACAAAAATAAAGCCATGAAAAAATATATTCTACTCCTTATAAGCCTGGCTTCCTTTTCACAGGAGCCTACTAAACGAATTAATTTTGAAGCACCGGGCGCATACCCCGAAGGTGTGGCATTTGATAAAGCCAATAATGTCTTTTATGTCTCATCTGCGCGCCTAGGTACGGTAGGAAAGGTAACCAAGGACGGTAAATACTCCGTACTATATGAAGATAAAAGCCTTAAATCTACCTATGGCGTTAAGCTGCACCCGGATGGCAAAAAGCTGTTTGTATGTGCCGGCGATGCCAACTACAGCATTTACAGCACACCGGACACAAAAAAGAATGAGGCGCGCCTGTTAACCATAGATGTAAAGTCGGGTAAAAAACTGGCGGATATCGACCTTTCACAGCTTGTGCCGGGAGAGCATTTTCCGAATGATATCGCTTTTGATACCAAAGGCAATGCCTACATCACCGACAGTTATGCCTATGTGGTGTATAAAGTAGATGCATCCGGCAAGGCAACGGTTTTTAGTAAAAGCGAGTTGCTAAAATGCGCCGGGGTAGGGCCTAACGGCATTGTGTTCCATCCCTCCGGTTACCTGCTTGTGGCCAATAACGGCACTGGTGCTCTGGTAAAAATTGATATGGCCAATCCCGCTAATGCGGTAAAGGTAAAAATTGACCAGTTCTTTCCCGGGGCCGATGGGCTGCTGCTGAATGATAACAACACACTCACACTCGTACAAAATGGCGGGGTAAACAAAATCTTCAAAATAAGAACTACCGATAACTGGGCCACGGCGAAAGTTACTGAAAGCACCGCTACCGAAGACCGTTTTGCCTATCCATCTACAGCGGCTATGGCCGATACTGATACCTGGATCATGAATGCCAACTTTAGCGAATTAGCGGAAGGCAATAACGTCCCATCCAAAAAATTCTCGATACAACTGGCTGCATTTAAGCCGGTAAAATAAAATATAAGCATGGAAACTAAAGATCCGATAGAAGAACGGCTAACCAGTGGCAGCCACCATTCGTACTGGAATGATACTGAGGCGCCACAGGTGTATAAGAAGCTTATTGGTGATATCACAACCGATGTCGTTATTATAGGTGGCGGCATTGCCGGGCTTACTACAGCCTATTGCCTTGCAAAATCAGGTAAAAAGGTTGTACTGCTTGAAGACGGGTACTTGGGCAGTGGCGAATCGGGCCGGACAACTGCCCAGATTACCTATGCCCTGGACGACCGCTACTACGACCTTGAAAACATATTCGGCACAGAGAAGGCAAAGCTTGCAGCCCAAAGCCATCTCGATGCAGTATCATGGATCAAAGAGGCTGTATTTGCAGAAAGCATCGATTGTAATTTTAAAAGTGTGGACGGCTACCTTTTTTCCGACCCTACCGATAAAGAAGAAAACCTTGATAAAGAACGGGAAGCTACAGGGCGGTTTGGGCTGCCTACAGAAATGGTTGCACACATACCGGGCTTTCCACAGGATAACAAGCAGCGTGCCCTCCGGTTCCCTAACCAGGGGCAGTTCCATATACTCAAATACCTTAAAGGTTTAGCCGACGCGATAACGCGTATGGGTGGTGAAATATATACCGGTACACATGTGGATGAAATTGATAAAGCCGGTGCAAAAGCCAATGGTTTTACAGTTGCGGCAAATCATATTGTTGTGGCGACCAACTCTCCTATAAACGATATACTCACTATGCATACCAAACAGTTCGCGTACCGCAGCTATGTTATTGCGGCCAAAGTGCCTAAAAGAACTTTACCGTATGCCATGTGGTGGGATACCGGTAACCAGGAATCAAAATGGGTGGCTAAACCCTATCATTACGTGCGGCTTGAACCGTTTGATGATACTTTTGATTTACTCATTTCAGGGGGCGAAGACCACAAAACCGGGCAGGCCGATGAAGAGCATGTTACCGAAGCGCAGCGCTACGCTAATCTTATTGCCTGGACAAAAAAACACTTTCCTTATTTCACTGAAATAACCTACCAATGGTCAGGACAGGTTATGGAACCTGTTGACGGGCTCGCTTTTATAGGCAAGAACCCGGGCGACGATAACATTTATATCATCACGGGCGATTCCGGTAATGGCATGACACACGGAACCTTAGGTGGGCTTATTATCAATGATATCATCATGGGTAACCCTAACCCATACATAGCGCTTTATGACCCTTCACGTATTACCTTGCGTACAGGCCTTGATTTCCTGAAAGAAGTAGGCAACATGGGCTACAAAATGGTCAAGGACTGGGTAGGATCGGGCGATTTAAAGGATGTTTCGGAACTTCAGCCGGGACAGGGCGCTATCCTCTCTAAAGGCCTGAAAAAGATTGCTGTGTATAAAGATGAATATAATGTGGTGCACTCCTGTTCGGCCGTATGCCCGCACCTGGGCGGTGTGCTGCAATGGAACGATGATGAAAAATCATTCGACTGCCCGCTGCACGGATCCAGGTTTACCGCTCTGGGCACCGTTATTAACGGCCCGGCAATAACGTCCCTTCCAAAAGTAGCGTTAGAAGATAGATAAACAACGAAAAACAAATATACTATGAAAGCAGCTGTAATCCACGGGCCCGGAACGATCAAATGTGATACTATCGACGACCCGAAACTCCAGAATCCTGATGACATTATTTTAAAGGTTACCACGACGGCGATATGCGGGTCTGACCTGCACATTTACTCAGGTGGTATACCGCAGCCCCGCCCTATGGTATTGGGCCATGAATTTATGGGTATTATTGAAGAAGTGGGCAAAAACGTGACGCACCTTAAACGTGGCGACAGGGTGGTTGTTCCCTTTCCTATTGCCTGCGGCTCGTGTTTTTTCTGTAATCACGAACTACCGGGGCATTGCGAGAACAGCAATCCTGAGCATTACGGCCCTGAAGGCGGGCTACTGACCGAAAAAGGCGGGGCGCTCTTTGGCTACACCGACCTGTATGGCGGTTATGATGGCGGGCAGGCGCAATACGTGCGTGTGCCGTATGCCAACTTCGGCCCTCGCGTGGTGCCGGATAACCTGACCGACGAGCAGGCATTATTCCTGACCGACATTTTCCCGACCGGCTATACCGGTATCGACTGGGGCGAGGTTAAAGGCGGCGAGACAGTTGCCATTTTTGGCTCAGGACCAGTGGGAATTATGGCGGCAAAAAGTGCGTGGCTGCGCGGCGCAGCAAGGGTAGTAATTGTAGACACCGTGCAATATCGCCTGGATAAGGCAAAAGCGACCGCAGGCTGCGAAACCATTTTATGGGAAGATGGCCCTAAAGGCGTTATTGCACAAATACGAGATATGACTCAGGGCCGTGGTGCCGACGTTTGTGTGGATGCCGTAGGCTTTGAGCCTGACCGGAACTTCCTGGACCGGGCTAAAGCGGTCATCAACCTTGAAAAAGGTTCGGTTAAAGTACTTGAAGCCTGTATGAGCGCCGTACGCCGTGGCGGTACGGTATCGGTACTAGGTGTATACCCTACCACGTATGACAATTTCCCGGTAGGGCAATTCTTTGATAAAGGAATTATCCTAAAAGGGGGCCAGGCACCGGCGCACAAACATATCGATAAGCTACTAAGCTATGTAACTGAAGGCAAAGTGGTACTGGATGATATCATCACCCACAGGCTGCCGCTTACCGAAATTTCACATGCCTATGACATTTTCAATAAAAAAGAAGATGGCTGTGTTAAGGTAGTGCTTGACCCTTGGGCTTAATATTTACTATTGAAAATTAAAGATTGAAAAACTAAAAAAATTAATTATGTTGATTAATAAGAACTATGCACTTATAACGGGTGCTACCAGCGGGATAGGATATGAACTTGCAAAACTGTTTGCTAAGGATAAGTATAACCTTGTTATTGTAGGGCGTAACCAATCAGAGCTAGATACAAAAGCACAGGAATTTAGGAGTTTCGGCATTGAAGTAATAACCAGTGCTAAAGACCTTTTTAAAAGAAAGGAGGCATTTTCGCTCTGTGAAGAAATACGGGCAAAAGGCATCCAGGTTGATGTGCTTGTAAACAATGCCGGACAGGGCGCGTATGGCCTGTTCAAGGACAATGACCTGGAAAAGGAACTAGGAATTATTGACCTGAACATCGCTTCCCTTATTATCATTACAAAACATTTTGTACAGGAAATGACAGCAAGGAACAGTGGTAAGATACTCAACCTTGCGTCAATAGCGAGTGAAATACCCGGGCCCTGGCAGGCGGTGTACCATGCAACAAAAGCATTTGTCCTGTCATTTTCTGAGGCATTACGCTCTGAATTAAAAGATACTGAGATCACAGTTACTGCCTTACAGCCTGGCGCTACCAATACCGATTTCTTTAATAAAGCGGGTATGCAGGAAAGTAAAGCGGTCCAGGATAAAGAAGCGCTTTCTGATCCGACTGATGTTGCGAAAGACGGTTACGATGCCCTTATGGCAGGAAAAGATAAGGTCGTATCCGGATTTAAAAATAAGGTACAGGTTGCTCTGGGAAATATTACACCGGACACCATGCTGGCCGACCAAACCAAAAAGCAGCAGGAACCAATAACAAAATAATAATTTAAGCGGCCTGGGTAACATCTGCCCAAGCTATGTTTTTTATT
>NZ_JBKJHD010000032.1:0-12966 GCF_046613695.1 Flavobacterium sp. RHBU_24
AAATGGTTTGCGGGTTCGTTGTGCTTGTATAGGCTGCCGGTGCCGTTATGGCATTTGTGCCATTTTGGGCATCTGCCTGGGTAGGGTAGTAGGTAACGGTAATACCGGTTTGGCTTCCTGTAAGCAGGGCATCCTGCTGGGTTAGGTTAAATACCGATGTCCCGTTATTATCGGTATCGCAAACAGTAAGATCCGGTGCCTGTGTTACTACCGGTAGCGCCTGTACATTTACCTGGAAGGAAGTGTAGCTGCTGCATCCTGAGGCATTGGTAACGGCTACATAAATAGTCTGCGGGTTTACAGTATTGGTAAATGCAGTAGGTGTTGTAATGGCGTTACTACCTGCTTCGGCATCGGCCTGGCTGGTGTAATATGCCACGGCAACACCCGGCTGTCCTGCCTGTAAAAGTGCGTCCTGCTGGGCAAGGTTAAATGTTGTAAAGCCATTTGGAGTGGCATCATCACATAGTGAAAGGTTTGGTACTGCTACAACCGTAGGGGCAGGCAGTACATTTAATGCGAATGATGTGCTAACGATACAGCCCGCAGCATTTTCAAGCGTAGCAAAAACGGTTTGCGGGTTTGCGGTGTTTGTATATGTTACCGGTGCTGTTATGGCATTGGTGCCATTATCGACATCCGTTTGGGTGGGGTAGTAGGTAACTGTAATGCCGGTTTGGGTGCCTGTAAGCGCAGCATTTTGCTGGGTAAGGTCGAACACCGCCGTATTGGGTTGGGCTGTTGTACCGCATTCTGAAAGTGCCGTTACAGGGTTAACAACGGGAGGCGCTACAATTTGCAATTCAAAATTTACCAAGCTAAAACAGGTATTATCTGCATTTGAAGCCCTTGCCCAAATGGTTTGCCCCGACGATGTAAAGGTACCCGGCGTTGTAATAGGGTTAGAGCCATCCTGCGCATTGGTTTGAGTTGTATGGTAAGTTACTGTATAGTCTGTACCCAGCTCACTTATTATTGTAGCGGTTTGGGAGTTAAGGTTAAAAACGGCACTACCGGCACTACCATCGCACACAGTAAGGTCATCCGGTGCTACTGCTACAGCGCCCGCATCCGGTACCGTAATTGTTATACTGGCAGATTGTATGCCGCCGTTGCTGGTTATCTGGGCTGTAACAGTATAGGTACCGCCTGCGCTAAATGTATGTGATGCAATAGCAGATGTATTGGCAGCACCGCTTGCCGGGTCGCCAAAATTCCATGCTACCGAAGTTACATCGGGTATGCGAAGCAGCGAAAAACTAACATCGCCGCCTGGGCAGCCCAGTTCATGCAGTATACCCGACTCAAGGTAGGATTGTATAAAAGCCGGTGTGCCGATACCTCCGCCAGCCATAAGCCCGTTTAATTGATATCCACAAGCCAGCCCGCTATTATTAGGATTGTTGATTACGTTATACCCTCCTGAAATAATATTCCTGATATATATTTTGCCGTCAGGCCCTAATTGCATTCCGCTATTGCCGCCTTCCCCTCCTGTATTTAAATTAGCGACTACTACTTTTGATGCTTCAATATCATTTTCGTTTGTAAGGGTTACATCATATTGATTAACAGTACCTGCAGCTACAAATCCGAAAGGGTCGCCTACATACAGGTAACGGCTGTTTGGAGAAAATTCCAGGCCATAAGGCTGGCCATTATATCCTTCCAGGTGTATAGGGTTAGAAATCTCGCCCGTGAGGTTATTGAAATCGAGAATTTCAACCCCCTTATTGGGACCCTCTATAATTACAGAGGCAAGTTTACTTCCGTTTGGCGATGCCTTCAACTGGCCCACTCCTTCAGGGCCAATATTAGGGTCGTCAGGGTCTGGGGGGCCAGGGTAGAAAGTTCCTGTTGCACTTACTACCGGGGTAGTGCTTATGCCATTTGCAGAAACAAGATACGCTATAAATTCATTACTCATGTACCGGTGCGAAATTACCCAGATGCGCTCGCCATCGGCATGATGTACCGCTGTTATTTTCTCGACTTTAGCATCCGCATCTAAAACTATATTTTTATTTGCCGTAACACCACCGAGCCCGCCGTCAAGGGTTAAGTCTATCTCTGAGTAAATTAAACCCGGAGAGACGGTAGTTGCATTGTCTACATTAAATAAATAGTAAATATTAGCATCACCAGGCTTAGGTACAAATACACCAAACTGGGTAGAACTTCCGTTACCGCCAGTAAGTCCGCCTCCATTAAGCATTACTGCATGGTTACGGTTAAATATTGTGTTACTTCCTCCATAAAACAGTAATTGCCCCGCTGCATCAGAAATTGTAGCAGATCCTTCAAGAACATTAAGTTGAGGGCCCTGAAATGTTACCGGTATGCCGGAATTAAAATTTACTCCTCCCTGGTTGTCCGGAGACAAACACCAGATATTAGCTTGTTTTCCCACCCATAAACCGTCCTGCCACTGCGCTATTAGCACCTGCGCAGAAAGCAATAGCAGCCAGCAGAAAAAGTGTTTAAATTGTAATCGATTTTTCATAATAGTTTTGTTAATAAATTATGCGCTGTACCGAATTATTTAACTTTTCGACTGAAAATTATCGTCAACAGTCAGAAAAAAGTGATTAGTAATTTAATACATTGTTTACCGCAACATTAAACAAAATTTGTATGCATCGTTTTTACAAACTATAAATAGTAGGGGAATAAAAAGAGACAAACGGTATAAAATAGGCGACATTGTAGTCTTATAGCGTTGATATATAGTCAAATAAATCTAAATCTTTAGGAATGTCCATTTTAGCAGCCAGCCGTTCTTTCCTTTTCTTGCAGGCTACAATAGTAATATTTAAAATTGAAGCCATTTCTTTAATAGTAAGGTTCATATAAATGTATGCAATAAACCGAATGTCGTTAGCGGTAAGTGTAGGGTGTAGTTCTTTAAGACGCATCAGGAAGCCGTGGTTTACCTCTTCAAAGTGGGTAATAAAATTATTCCATTCATTATCGGTACGCAGGTTATTTTTTAATGAGCGAACATACTCTGATAATGTCTTGTCAGTAGAATATTTTGGTTTTTTTGAAAGATAGGTTACAATTTCCTCTATCATTTCGTTTCTGTCTGATAAGTACAGGGCTTTAGCCGATAGCTTCCTGTTCCTGTTTTCTATTTCATTTTTAAGGCGTTCCTGTTCCAGCAGCGCGTCAGTAATTTGTTTCTCTAAAATAAGGCTGTGGTTTTTTTCTTTTTCAAGATTTAATGCTGCCGCGTTCCTGTTGCGTTCGGCTATAATGTTTTTTTGCCTGAAGACAAGCAATACTATTGTTATAAAAGCCAGCAGTATTCCTAAAGACGACATAAAAACTATGCGTTCTGTACGTATTTTATCCTCTTTGTCCTGAATATCGTTGCGGTAGTTTTGAATTTCAAACCTTACACGGTTGTTCTCAAAAACACGGCCGTTTTTAAGTTCGTCAATCTGTTCATTTACAGCAATAATAGAGTCTTTAATAACCAGGGCTTTTTCATACTTTTTACTATTGCTGTATATATCTTCTAAAAGTTCAAATACATCCCTTTTAATGTCGGGCGACAGGGTTTTTTCTAGTAACTGCCGTACATATTTTTCGGCCATGGCATAATTTCCTTCAGTAATATATCCTTTAGCAATTATTTGCCATAAATATAAATCAATGTTTTTTTCCTCAGCACGCGGGGTAGATTTATAAAGGCTTAATGCATCGGCGCGTGATTTTTTTACATTCCCTAAAAGCATATCATTTTCTATCAGCGCTATTTTAGCCCCTAAAAGATGCTCGTTTTCAAGATACTGCATGCATTTTAAAAGGTAAGGCCTCCCATTCTCGGGCTGGTTTAGCTGGTTGTAGATGTAACCGATATTCATAAGCGGCAACCCCTTTCGCGAATCAATGTTTTTTTCATTTGCGGTTGCGTAGGCTTTAGAGTAGTACTCCATTGCCTTGTCATATATCTTTTCCTTGGTATAGAGGTTTGCAATGTTGTTAAGCGCCGCGATTTCGTCTTTTGCCTCAAGGTTTTTTACGGCAATGGTATAACTTTCCAGGTAACAATTTAACGCCTCGCCAAAATCGAGCATGGCGTAATAATTATTACCTATGTTAAACACAGCATTGTATAACTGCCTGTCCCAATGCTTGCCTTCGGCAATTGCCCTGGCCTGGGTTAAAGTTTCTAACGACTTAATATGATCCTTGCGAAACAGTTCGCTTACACCTTTTTTTATTAGAGAATCGCATTGCTCCTTTGTTTGCGAATGGGTAACAGCACCCCACAGCAAACACAGTATGCTGAAAAAAAGTGTATTAAAAATTTTATTAACAGAAGAACGGTTGTACACGGTAATTATAAATCATAATTTTTCAAAGATAAAACATATGTTCATATAAAACCGATACAAATAATTTAAATATTGTTACATAAATTTATAAAATAATTAGTCAAAACCGTGTTTTACTATTATCGCAACAGGCTAAAATGCCCCCTGTATTCTTTTTCGATGCCGTTTTCTTTATATAGTACCAAAAACCAGTAATCAGATGAAGGCATCTCATAATCGTTAAAGGTACCGTCCCATCCTGAACCGGGACTAAAAAATTGTGCTAATAGCTTACCATAACGGTCAAACACAAAGGTATTTATGCGCTGCCCTTTTAATGGTTTTACATTCCATGTGTCGTGGTAACTGTCACCATTAGGCGTAAAGTAAGGGGGATATTCTATAACTAATTCAAGTGTAGTTATGGTTACTACTATTTCCGCCAGTGCGCTTTCGCAGCCGTTTATCGTTTGGCTTACATAATAAATTTGTGTTCCTTTTTGGCTTGTATCAGGCACCGGGGCATTCGGCAAAGGATTAAGGGCAGCACTATACCAAGTTAAATTAGTACCGGTAGCGGTTAAAGGCGCAGCAATACTGTTTTCCACATAACTAACAGGCGATATTACCTGTGGAGCTTGCGGTAATGGTGTTATGGTACCCGTAACCGGTACCCGGTTGCTCTCGCAGCCATTTATGGTTTGGCTTACATAATAAATGTTTGTGCCTATGCTGTTTGGTACAGGTGCAGCAGTACTTCCTACCCCACCAGTAAGCGTTGTATACCAAAGCAGGTTACTTCCGGTTGCAGTTAATGGCAGCATGGGATCACCCTGGCAATACGTTATTGCCGGGCCGGCAACCGGTGGGGCGGGTGCCGGCAATACAGTTACATTTAAGGGTACGCGGCTGCTTTCGCAACCATTTACCGTTTGGCTTACATAATATGTACTTGTACCGGCAATGGAGGTATTAGGTAAAGGCGCATTTGTATTGCCGCTACCTCCTGTAGGTACGGTATACCAAAGGAGGTTACTTCCGGTTGCGGTTAAAGGCGAGGTAGTCTCGCCCTGGCAAAACGCTGTAGGCCCCACCGTCGGAGGGGCCGGCAATGGGTTTATGGTAGCGGTAACCGGTATACGTGCGCTCTCACAGCCATTTATGGTTTGCGTTACATAGAAAACAGTTACGCCCATGCCGGCCGGTGTGGGGGCAGTAGTGCTACCGCTCCCTCCAGTAGGCGTTGTATACCACAGCAGGTTAGTCCCCGTGGCGGTTAATGGCAGTAAAGTATCGCCCTGGCAATATGTTACATCCGGGCCGGCAACCGGAGGGGCAGGTGCCGGCAATATGGTTACGCTAAGGGGTACACGGCTGCTTTCACATCCGTTTACCGTCTGGCTAACATAGTAGGTAATTGTACCCAGGGCAGTGCTATCCGGCACCGGCGCAGTTGTGCTGCCGCTCCCGCCCGTCAGCGAAGTATACCACAGCAGATTATTTCCTGTAGCGGTTAAGGGTAGGGTGGCAGTGCCCTGGCAGTATACCGGAGCCGTACCTGCCACAGGTGGAGTGGGAGCGGGCAATACTGTTACAACAAGTGGTGCCCGGCCGCTTTCGCAACCGCTAACCGTCTGGCTTACATAGTAGGTAGTGGTTGTACCTGCGGTAGCAGTATCAGGTACTGGTGCGCTTACATTACCTATACCGCCGGAGGGCAGTGTATACCACAAAAGCCCGGTACCTGTGGCTGAAAGAGTAGCTGTACTTCCCTGGCAAGCATTCATATCGTGTGCTACAGGCAAAGGCGTTACGGGTGGCTGTTGTATGGTTGCCGTAACCGTGCCCGATTCGCAACCCAGGCTGCTCTTAATTTTAAGCTGGTAGCTACCCGGCGCTAATGGCCCCGATGCACCGGAAGTTGCCCATGAAGCACCATTATCAAAGCTATATTGCGCCGCCGTAGTAGTTATGTTTATGCTCCCCAATCCGGTACTGCAATTAGCATTGGTTACCGTAAACTGCGGGTTTTCTAATGTTCCGGGTTCTGAAGTAAGCTGCATGTGCTTTACAAACGAAATACATCCCTGGCTATTCCTTACTGCCAATGCGTAACTGCCTGCTGCCAGGCCGCCCAGGGTAGCAGTTGCCTGCCATGTAACGCCGCCGTCAAAACTATACGCGTCGGCAGCAGTAGTAATGGTAATACTGCCGGGTTCGCAGCCTTCGGGTACGGTTGTAAACGCCGGGTATAGCGCCCAGGGCGTTGCAAATAATGTAACGGCGGCCGGGTTTGAATTACATCCGTTAGCATTCTGATACATAATTGTGTAAGCCCCCGGCGAAAGGTTTGTTTTAGAATTTGCAGCCTGCCACGTAGCGCCGTTGTCAAAACTGTATAGCGCCGCGGGGCTGGTAATGGTAATTACACCACTATTATTACATCCCGGCGGTACTGTATTAAATTCCGGGAACCCGGTACTAGTATTTAGCGTAACATAAACGATATGGGAAATGCACAGTTGGGCATCCCTTATTACAAGCCCATAGCTACCGGCTGATATATTATTTTTGGTATTGGATGCCTGCCATGTAGTGCCGCCGTCAAAACTGTATTCACTTGCGGGGGTGGTTATGGTTATACTGCCGTTAGCGGTGCAATAGGGCTGCACAACAGTGTAGGCCGGGTCTGGCAGGTAACTCTGGTCTATAAACACAGTTGCAGTATACGATACGCAGCCGGATGCATCTTTTATTTTTACGTTGTAGTTTCCAGTGGGGATGTTACTTATTGTATTGTTAGTTACCCATGTGGCCCCGTTATCAAAACTGTACTCGCTGGCAGGAGTATCTACAGTTATACTGCCGGTAGGTCCGCAACTGGCATTTGTACCCGTACATGATGGCGCAGGCCCATAAACGGGCACAGGCAGGTTTACCGCGTTAGCTCCTGAAGTACACCCCGAGGCATACCTCATTTTTACCGAATAGGTACCGGGAAGGAAATCATCCATAAAAGGGCTTGCCTGCCAGCTCATGCCACCATCAAAGCTGTATTCATCTGCGGGGGTGGTTACAGTTATACTGCCATTTGTGCTGCACGTGGGGTTTACAGTTGTTACCTGTGGCGCCCCTGTAACACTGCTTACGGTATAAAAGCTACTAACGTTGCAAACGCTCCCCTGGGAGAGCATTACCTGGTAGTTTCCGGTGGCGGTACCGTCTTCAGCTATATTATGAGTAATGCCTGTTGCCCCTGGTATGGCAATGCCGTTTTTATACCACTGGTAGGTTTCTGAACCGTTTACAGGTACTTCAGGATGTGCCGTAAGTACCATATCACCCGAACAATAATTTCCCGTGGCCTGTATGTTTACAGCAAATAACGATGCCTCACTAAGCACAAGGTTATCATATACAAAATAAGGCCTGCACTGATTTATATTAATATCATAAGTTGATGACAAAAACTCCGCCCCGCCTATAATTAATGCATTTATAGCTGTAGTGGGGGTAAATACTATGGTTAGCTCTCCCCAGGCAACAATAGGTGTATAATTAGCACTGCCCAGTGTTACAAAGGGTGTATTGCTGTTAGGCACTGCGCCAAAAGCAATTGGCATGTCGCCACAACTTCCAGCTCCGTAAAGGGTTATATCTATTGGGTCGAGGCCGAATTGGCAGCTGTTCAACCCTATATCCGTAGTAATTTTAAAGGTTAGCTGGTAGGTGGTACCGGCAGTAAGGGGTCCTGTGAGGCAGGTCCCAATATATTCTGAATTATAATTTGTTACTATCTGGCCTACAACACCATTGCCATCCGGATAGGGTTGGGGTACATTCGACCAGTCAGAATTGCAGGCCTGGTTATAATAATCGGGCGACAGTTCGTTAGCCTCTACCCATCCGGGCAGGGGTATGGCATCAGACTCGCATGATGTAAAATCTTCGAAAGAACTATTAGGAATTAACGATGTAATTAATTGCTGGTTACAAGTGCAATCCGGGTCATTAATATCAATAAGGCCGTCTGCATCATCATCAACGCCGTTATTGCAAACTTCCTGGGAAAAGCCTGCTGATATAAAAAAAAATAAAATCAATGTAAAAATATTACGCATACTCTTTTAATGATAAAATATACCTGCACTATAGGAGAATGCAGGTATGGGTAATTTGGACTGAGAAAAAATACACTGTTTTGAAAGTATGAGAAAATCTAACCGTATACCTATATGAGACGCAACTTACTGATTTATAATGTTAATAAATCATGATTTAAGTGTGTTTCTATTGTAAATAAAGTGACAAATGCGAGGATAATCAGCGACATTGTATAATTATTGTATTGTATATCAATAAGTTGTGTTCTTGTAAAATGATTTTTGGAATATGTTTACAGCAGCATTTCTGGTTGAGAAGAACGCATAACGTTATTCAAAATAAATAATAAGATTAATAATGCCACCAAAACAAAGTATCAATTTGCACTGTTGATACAAGTCTAAAATATAAATGAACTGAATTTGTGCATCAAATGAAAATTACTTTGAAAAAAATAGAAGAAATACAATTAATATATGATTATCCTAATATGTGGTAATCTTCAATCGATATAGTTTTTTTTGTGTTGTGATTATTCTAATTTAATAACAATATTTATAAGTTATTTATAATTATTTAGTCATTAATGTTTGTAACTATTAGTTTTAAGAGTTAAAAAATTATATAAATATAATTTTTTTCTTACTTGTATACTTTTGTGTATTTAAATTATTGATAACCATACATTTAAATATTTAATGTCGCTTTCTTTATACAATTTGTCACCTTATTTACACGCTGATATTTAAATCATTATGTAAATTTTTAGTTAACGTTGCAGAATTACACAAACACAAACTTTAAATTTTAATAACAAAACAAAATGAAGAATTTTACTTTTGTATCCTTTTTGCTTCTTGCATTTACTGCAAGTTTGAAGGCACAGGACTGCGACCCCGAAGCTTTACCTTATGTGCTTGATTTTGAATTGGCAATACCCCCTTCTTTACCTGAGTGTACTTCCGGTACCTCCGGGTGGCAAACTTCTGTCGGCCCGGGTTACGGTTTTGACAGTAATACCCTGCATTATTCGGGCAACTCAACACCAGCAGACGATTGGTTTTATACCAGGGGTATACAGTTAACCCAAGGGCAGGTGTACAAAATCAGCTTTAGGTATGGCAATAATGATGAGAATACTACCGGGCAGCTTGCCGTCGCCTTTGGACTGGAGGCAACTGTAGCCGCCATGACAAATTCCGTAACCACGCTAAATAACATAACAGGCGCTGTAGCCAGTACAGCCTCAATCGGGCCGTTGTTTATAGGAGAAACGGGTGTTTATTACTTTGGTTTCCATGCTACTTCGGAGGCAGGCCAGGGCGATTTGTTTGTAGATGATATACTTATAGAAGAGTGGACATGTGATACGACCGCCAATGTTACAATATCGGACATTACGGATACAGGCGCTTCCCTATCATGGGATGCTGTAACTACCGGAAATACGGTTCAGTTTTATCAGTATTGTATTGTTGCAGGAACGGGTGAAGCTACCCCCGGGCCTACTACGGGCACTACATCGGGTGCAAGCTATTTTCCGCTTACGCCGGGCTCCCAATATACCGCTTATGTACGGACGTTTTGCAGTGGCGCCTGGGGTGACTGGGTAGGTACAACGTTTATTACCACAGGTTGTGCGCCGGTAACTAACTTACAAATAAGCTTTATAGATAACACAAGCGCTTCTATCTCGTGGGATGCTGTAACCGGGGGTAACGAAGTGCAGTTTTACCAGTATACTTTTATTGAAGGTACGGGAGAAGCCACACCCGGCCCTATTACTACCGGTACAACCGCTAACAGCAACGAATTTTTTCCGCTACTGCCGGGTACTACCTACACCGCTTATGTAAGAACATTTTGCAGCGGTGTATGGGGTGACTGGGTAGGAGCTACGTTTACCACAACCGGCTGTGCACCGGTGACTAACCTGCAGGTATCTGATATAGGTGACACAAGCGCTTCTATATCCTGGGATGCGGTAACCGGGGGTAACGAAGTGCAGTTTTACCAGTATACTTTTATTGAAGGTACAGGCGAAGCCACACCCGGTCCCACTACTGCGGATACAACCGCTAACAGCAACGACTTTACGCTACTTCCAGGTACGACCTACACTGCTTACGTAAGAACCTTTTGCAGCGGTGTATGGGGCGAATGGATAGGAGCTACATTTACAACAACTGGCTGCGCTTTTGCATCATTACCTTACGTTGTTGATTTTGAATCTGTAATACCGTCATCCCTGCCAGATTGTACTTCAGCTACAGGAGGATGGGAAACAACATCAAATCCGGGTTTTGGGTTTGACAATAACACACTGCAGTATACAGGTACTCCTGAACCAGCCGATGACTGGTTTTACACACAGGGTGTATACCTTATCCAGGGGCAGGTGTATCAGGCAAGTTTTAAGTATGGCAATAATGATGAAAATACAATAGGCCAGCTTACCGTTGCTTATGGCACGGAGACTAATGCAACTGCCATGACAAATTCTGTAACCACGCTAAATAACATAACAGGCGCAACCGCGGATTCAGCCTTTGCAGGGCCATTATTTGTGGGCGAGACCGGGGTTTATTACTTTGGTTTCCATGCTACTTCAGATGCTGGCCAGGGTAATCTGTTTGTAGATGATATACTTATAGAAGAATGGACATGCGATACAACCGCTAATATTACCACAACTGATATTACCGATACAAGCGCTTCGCTTTCATGGGATGCCGTAACTACCGGGCACACAGTACAGTTTTACCAGTACAGCATTGTCGCTGGAACAGGGGAAGCTACCCCGGGCCCTACTACAGGCACAACAAACGGTACAAGTTATTTTCCGCTTACGCCGGGCTCGCTGTATACTGCTTATGTAAGGACATTTTGCAGTGGCGCCTGGGGCGATTGGGTTGGTACCACATTTATTACCACAGGCTGCGCGCCGGTAACCAACCTTCAGGTATATGATATAACAAATGCCGCAGCCTCTATATCCTGGGATGCAGTATCCGGTGGCAACGAAGTACAGTTTTACCAGTATACTTTTATCGAAGGTACAGGAGAAGCTACGCCCGGCCCAACAACTACCGGCACAGCCGCTGCCAGCGATGAGTTTTTTCCGTTACTGCCAAACACTACCTATACCGCATATGTAAGAACGTTTTGTAGCGGCATATGGGGCGAATGGGTAGGGGTAACGTTTAACACATTACCTTATTGTATCCCGGAGCCTTTTAGCCAGGATAATGATGGTATTGTTAATTTTGTTTTGGGTACAATCAACAATCCTACCGGAAGTGAGACTGGGTTTTATGGTGATTATACCGCTCTTTCTGCTGACGTGGGGCAGGGTACCACCAATGGTTTTACAATAACGTATGCTACAGGATTTACCTATGGGACAAAAATTTGGGTAGACTGGAATAACGATTATAACTTTAATAATGACGATGAACTGGTATATACAGGCCTGTCGTCTGCGGCTAACCCTGCTAACCTTACCGGGACATTTACCGTACCTGCAGATGCTGCATTAGGTACACACCGCCTGAGGATAGGTGGTACTGATAACAATGCCGGCCCCGATACCGCGTGCTATAATAGTAGTTGGGGTTCATTTGAAGACTATACGCTTAACGTTACCCCGCCTCCCGCCTGTTTTACCCCGGTTAACATTACGGGTACTCCTAACATGGACGGAACTGTTAATTTAAACTGGACCGCACCAACATTGGGTGAAGAACCTTTGGGTTATGAGTATGTGGTAAGCACTTCAACAGTGCCACCTACAGAAAGCGGAACCTTTATAACCGATACCTTTATTATGGGGTATTCAGATATTATCCCCGGTACTAGTTATTATTTATTTGTAAGGACAGATTGCGGAACATCAACGTATAGTGACTGGGCTATGTCTGCCGAATTCGCATACCTGCCGGGTGATACATGCGGTACGGCAATTAACTTGGCATCACTTACCAGCCCGTATACGAGTACTACGAGTGGGGCATACGACAACTACACGCCGGCATGTGCTTTTAACTCTACTGCTGCCGACTTATTTTACTCAATAGATGTTCCTAATGGGTATACTCTTACCATATCACAAAGCAATAGTTTTGACTCAATGGTAGCTGTATTTTATGGAAGTTGTGATTCAGCAACTGCGATAGCCTGTTTTGACGACCCTGATGAAACCCAGGTAACCTGGACAAATAGTACAGGAACACAACAAACGGTTTATTGGGTTGAAGATGGATATTTTAGCGGTTCAGGTGCATTTACACTTACGTGGAACCTTGTTGCCCCGCCATGCTTTGACTGGACAGGAGCGGCAGATACATCGTGGACAAATACCGCAAACTGGTGTAACGGCATACTGCCTACCGCTGCCGATGATGTAACCATTTCTGCCAGCAGCCATAACCCTGTTATAAGTTCAGGCGTGGCTTATGCCAATAACCTTACTGTAAACGAGGGCGCCATACTTACCGTAAATAGCGGCGCTACGCTAAGGGTAGAAAATACAATAACCAGC
>NZ_JBKJHD010000033.1:0-12471 GCF_046613695.1 Flavobacterium sp. RHBU_24
TTATGTAAAGGGTTTTTTGTTTGGGTGCAGTAGTTAATCCCTAGTTAAACTTTTGTATAAGTGTAATCTTGTTAATATATCTCTTTATCTTTGATTAAACAGTATATATAATGCTAATACTTTTATACATCGTAGCAGGTTTACTTTTAATATTTAGTTTCTTATCCCTCATAAAAATTGACTATTGGGTGTTCCGCGTTTTTGATTATCCTCGTCTCCAGAAGCTTGTTGTATCCTCAATACTTTTTTTCCTATATATCTCCTGTTTTAAATATACCTATCTCCATATTACACTTATGTTCTTATTGGGATGTAATATATTATATCTTTTATTTCTCATTTTTCCATTTACAAGATTCGCTAAAAAGCAAGTATTTAAAATTACAACCAGTTTACCCGGCCAGGATTTAAGTATTATGATTGCCAATGTCTATCAGGATAACAGAAATACCGCAGGATGTCTAAACCAAATTTATAGCGCTGATCCCGATATCGTTTTGCTTCTGGAAGCTAATAACTATTGGTTTGAAAACACCGTTGATTTAAAGTCAAAATATCCATATAGTGTTGAAGTGCCCCTGGAAAATACTTACGGAATGCTGTTGTATTCTAAGTTAGAATTGTCGGATAGCCATATTGAGTATCTGGTAGAGCAGGATATCCCCTCAATACATACTAAAGTTAGTTTAAAGGACGGTACTAAAGTCCAAATTTATGCCGTGCACCCCACGCCCCCGGTTCCCGGCGAAAACCCAAGAAGTACCGAACGCGATAAGGAACTTTTGTTAGTGGCAGACCTCGCCAGAAAATCGCAATTGCCAGTGATTGTTATGGGTGACCTTAATGATGTTGCTTGGAGTTATACAACTGAACTGTTCTTAAAAATGAGCGGGTTACTGGACCCAAGAAGGGGAAGGGGCTTTTTTAATACTTTTCACGCGCATTATTTCTTTATGCGTTTCCCGTTAGACCATGCTTTTGTTGACACTAATTTTAAGCTTGTTGATATTAAAAGGCTGGATAATTTCGGTTCTGACCACTTTCCTATTTTTATTAAAGTACAGTATGAAAAACATGCCGACGAGGAGCAGAAAGCGCTTGAGCGGGATGTGGATGATATAGCCCTTGCTGCGGAAAAAAAACAGAAGATATAATTTTGTCAGCTTTTGTGATGTTTGCAGTACTCGCATACATCAAAAACGATGCACTCACTATGTTTTGGATTTGTAGGGCGGCAGGTTTCACGGCCCAAAAATGATATTGCCATACCTATTTCTCTCCACATATCTTTGGGTAAAGCCTCCATAAGTTCTTTTTCAATCTTATCAGCATTTTTACCTTTAGCAATGCCCAGCCTTGGCGCAACGCGTAATACGTGCAGGTCTACTAACATACCTTCAGCTTCCACACCGGCTTCCCGCATGATAACATTTGCCGATTTTCTTCCTACTCCCTTTAGTGCTGTCAGTTCCTTCATGGTGGTGGGGATGTTCTTGTCCTCTTTAACTTCAGAGGCTATATCCTGCAGCCACGAAATCTTATTACCATGAAACCGCACATCACTAATTGCCTCGGTAAGTTCGCTGGTATTAGCTTTTGCCAACGCTTTCATGTCCGGATATTTTTTAAAGAATTCCGGTGCAATTTTATTAATGTGCGCATCGCTATCCTGGGCACTAAGCACTACCATTACCAGCAATTGGTAAATATTTTTATAATCCAGCGGATGCGGTTTATTTTTATATTTTTCAATAAGTGGGCGTAATGCCTTTGGCCAGTCTGTTTGCATAAATAAATCCATATCAATAAAATTACGGATAATTTTTAAACGAAAACAGCCGCAAAAGTTAATTGCGGCTGTTTATATTTAGTCTCAAGTTACTCCCTAAAATCCACAGAGGCACTATTTACACAATACCGTTGCCCGGTTTCAGTAGGGCCATCATCAAAAACATGGCCCAGGTGGCTGCCGCAGTTGGCGCACAGTATCTCTACACGTTGCATACCAAAGGTATTGTCTTTAATATACTCTACCTTACCGGGAATTGACTCATCAAACGATGGCCAGCCACAGCCGGACTTAAATTTAGAATTGCTTTCAAAAAGTGGTTCGCCACAGGCGCCACAGCAATAGGTTCCTTTTTCAAAATGCAGGTTGTACTGCCCGCTGTGCGGAAATTCTGTCCCGGCCTGGCGCAGTATTTTATAACGTTCAAAGCCAAGCAATTCTTTCCACTCGGCTTCGGTTTTCTGTACAGGATACTTGCTCGATTTATTCATACTTGTAAGTTGAAAAAGCTGTTATTTTTTTGCCGGTATAAATTTAATGGAAACAGAATTGGTACAATACCGCTGTCCGGTGGTTTCCCGTGGCCCGTCGTTAAATACGTGCCCTAAGTGACCGCCGCATTTAGCGCATTGCACTTCGGTGCGTTCTACACCCAGGCTGCTGTCGTTAAGGTATACTACAGAGCCTTTTATCGGCTGGTCAAAGGAGGGCCATCCGCAGTGTGCATCAAATTTAGTATCGCTTGTAAACAGCGGATTGCCACAAGCAGCGCATACATAAGTTCCCTTCTCAAAAAACTTGTCATATTCACCTGTACCCGGCCTTTCTGTGTCTTTATTACGCAATACATCATACTGCATAGGGGTAAGCTGCGCCTGCCATTCGGCATCTGTTTTTGTTACCTCAAACTTGCTTTCGGCTTTTTCGGTTTTAGCTTTAGCGTCTTTTTTCTTTTCCTGCCCCTGGCACGACGTTAGTGTCAATATCATGGCGAGCATCATTACTATAGTTTTCATAATTGTAAAAAAGTTGTTATTTGTTTAATTACGGCTTTATCACCCAGTATTTTTCGGTGCCCAAGCCCTTTAGTAACAATAAGTGTAGCATTTTGAGGTGCCGGGCAATGTGGTAGGCCGCACTAACCGGCACATCCTCATCATCTTCATCATGCAATACCAATACAGGTATCTTAACATCCTGTGCAGCAATATACGCTGAATAATTATTTATGGTTTCGCCAACTTTCTTTTCAAAGCGTTTAATCATCCCGGTACCGGTTGCAACATTCATGCCGAGTTTTTGCCAAAAACTGTCCATTATATCCTTTACTATGTCGCCACTCCCTATAATTACCGCCCTATGCACCGTTAACCCTCTTTTAATGGCGTTAAGCAGCGCCATGGCACCCAGCGAATGGCCAATAGCAAACTCAAACGGGCCAAATTCCTGCTGTAGTTGAATTGCACAGGTTATAAATTCAGTCATATCGCTCCGTTTCCCGGTCGACTTTCCGTGTGCCGGCGCATCAAAGCTTATGGTAGAATACCCTTTTTCTACCAGCCTGTCGGCTATACTGCACAGCTGGGTACCGCGCCCGCTCCAGCCGTGTAGTAGCAGTACCTTTTTTGTGCTTTCGCCCAAAACATACACAGTAATGGTTTGACCTAATGGCTTTATAAAAACACGATGTTGCGTACTTTTTAGGTCCATTTGTATTTCACGCTTGGGCAATTTATGTTTTACTGGTGTGGTAAACAGGCGTATGGCAAATTTTATGGCGAGCTTAGGCGCCGTGGCTTCTAAAATTTTTACAGCCGCTGATATTGCGCGCGGCACTTTAGCATTACGGTTATATAAGGTGTGTGGTTGTGCCATAAAGTTTAATCTTACAAATTAAAATTACGGCAATTTACATATAAATTTGCAATGCGTGCATAGTTATTGTTTTAAGTATCATTAATTCAGTTTATTAGGTAATTATTTATTCACAATACTTTAACGTAAAGTAGATTTTTTTCAAAAAAAATTACCATTTTAATTCCCTAATTTTGACTAATACATAAAACACTTAAAATGAAAAAAACAATTATAACCCTGTTCAGTGCGCTGGCACTTACGGTTGCTGCCTGTAGTACAAACCCTTTTACGGGTAAGAAAAACCTTAACCTGGTGAGTAACAGCCAAATTTTTCCGTCGGCTTTTGCGCAGTATGATGAATTTTTGAAAGAAAACAAAGTTATTACCGGTACTAAAGACGCAAGTATGGTAACAAGCGTAGGACAAAAAATAAGGAACGCTGCCGAAAAATACCTTGCTTCAATAGGCCACACCGAATATCTTAATGGCTATGAATGGGAATATAAGCTGGTACAAAATCCCGAAGTAAACGCATGGTGTATGCCCGGTGGAAAAATTGTGGTCTATAGCGGCATATTGCCTGTAACAAAAGACGAAGCAGGCCTGGCCACCGTAATGGGGCATGAGGTAGCCCACGCCTTGCTAAATCATGGCGCCCAGCGTATGACTAACGATATGCTGGCACAGCTTGGCGCACAGGGTGTTGCCGTTGCTTCATCCGGCACGAGCCAGACTACACAGCAAATACTACAGCAGGCCTATGGCCTTGGCACACAGTTTGGGGCTATATTGCCTTTTAGCAGGGCCCATGAAAGCGAAGCTGATGCAGTAGGGCTTACGCTTATGGCTATTGCGGGGTACAACCCTGATAACGCGCTTTCATTCTGGCAAAGGATGCAGGCCAACTCTGGTGGCAGCGCACCACCGGAATTTATGAGTACCCACCCAAGCGGCACTACACGTATTAACAACATTACAAAAGAAATTCCAAATGCTAAGGCAAAGGCCGCTAAGCTGGGAGTGAAATATTAATTGATTTGTATAATTTTTGAATTACTTATCGTCGGCACTGCCTAAGGTTTAAAACCGACAGTAAATTAAAATTCCCAATTCAAAATTTAAAATAGTAAAAGCCATCCTTTGGGGTGGTTTTGTTTTTTAGCATAAGCGTAAAACTGAGTTTGCTGCATATTCAAAAAAATACCTTAGTTTTGAATTACAAACCACTTACTATATGGTACCATTAGAAAAAGGCAGCAAAAAATTACTTAACGCCTGGGCGTTTTATGACTGGGCAAACTCCGTTTACAGCCTGGTAATTGCTTCGGCGGTATTCCCAATTTTTTATGACGTTACATTTGGTAAAGGCACCATGGTTCCGATTTTTGGAACTGCCATGAAAAGCACCGCGCTTATGAGTTTTACCACAGCCTTTGCGTTCCTTATCGTGGCCTTTATATCGCCATTCCTGTCTGGTATTGCAGATTATGCCGGTAATAAAAAGAACTTTCTTAAAGCATTTTGCTACATCGGCGCCATAGCCTGTATAGGACTGTACTGGTTTAATAAAGAAAATATTTATTTTAGCCTGTTTTGTTACCTGCTGGGCCTCATTGGCTTTTGGGGCAGCCTTGTATTTTATAATTCTTACCTGCCGGATATTGCTTACCCCAACCAGCAGGACGCCGTAAGTGCAAAAGGCTATTCTATGGGATACATAGGTAGTGTAATTTTACTGGTGGGCGTGCTCGCTGTATTAATGAGTACACCGGATGAGGGTAAAATAGCTGTAATGCGCTGGTCATTTGTATCGGTAGGGGTGTGGTGGATAGTCTTTAGCCAGTATACCTACTTATATTTGCCAAAGGGAAGCAAAACAAATAAAGTAACCACCTCCGTATTATTTAACGGCTTTAAGGAACTGCGAAAGGTATGGGTGCAAATGGCCGATAACAAAACGCTTAAGCGCTACCTTTCGGCCTTTTTTGTTTACAGTATGGCGGTACAGACAGTAATGCTTGCGGCGACTTATTTTGGTGCCGAAGAAATAAACTGGCCTACGCCCGAGGCAAAAAGTTCAGGGTTAATTATCAGCATACTGTTAATACAGCTGATTGCCGTTTTAGGGGCCTTTATTACTTCAAGGCTTTCGGCTAAATACGGTAATATCCAAACGCTTATAGGTATCAATATCGTTTGGGCAGTAATATGTATGTGCGCTTACTTTGTTACAGAGCCTGTACATTTTTATGCTACCGCGGGTTTTGTGGGGCTGGTTATGGGAGGCATACAAAGCCTTTCGCGCAGCACCTACTCTAAATTTTTGCCCGAAACTACCGACACAGCTTCATATTTTAGCTTTTATGACGTAACAGAAAAAATAGGAATAGTAATAGGTATGCTGCTGTATGGCGCTATTGACCAGGCTTTTGGAAGCATGCGTTATTCAGTTGTGTTCCTTACGCTATTCTTTATAATAGGGATAGCACTTTTAACACGGGTTCCTAAAAAACCTTCGGTTATTTAATAAAAAATCTGTTATATTTGGTAAAACCTACAATTAACCTGAGTTTTCCATGAAAAAAGTACGCCTTTTTCCGGCCCTGGCACTAATTTTCCTTACCCTGTTAGGCGCATGTGATACCGAACCTATAGACAATGACCTGCTGAATGCGCAGCTTGATGACGATCCGGGGGATGGCGATGGCGATGGCGATACCGATGAGCCCGGCGTTTTTAAAGTAGACATTGACGGTACTAACTGGGTGGCTGCCACAACAAGTGTTGTATATAATGATGATTACCTTGCCATATCGGCAATTAAGCCGGACGGTACTTTCTTCCAGATAACAGTGCCAAACCCCCATGTGGGAACATTTGAATTTTCGGCAACCGAGCCCGACCCGTCATCAATGGATGGTTTGCTTGCCATGGCTTATATGGCACCGGGCGAAACCAGCGCTTATGTAGCAGCGTCTGATAACTGGGGTGAGTTCTCTGCATTTTCTGAGTATGTAGACACTGCAATTGTTACCATAACAGAAATTGATACAGAAAATGAAACCGTTACCGGTACTTTTGAGTTTACCGGAGCACATTTTATAATAGATACAGAAAATCCTGACCCTGAATTTCAGGAAATCGTGACCAAAACATTTACTAACGGCGTTTTTACAAACCTGTCTTACAGTGCTGTGCCGGTAACCCCCACCGATAACGTGCTTACAGTAAAACTTGATGGAGAAACGTTTACGCCAACCTCTGTTTCGGCCATAAGCCTTATGGGTAACATAAGCATAAGCGCCATGAGGGGCAGCGTAGAAACCATAGCCCTTAACTTTCCGCAAACCATTACCCAGGGCACCTATTCACTGGGCATGTTTACTTATATAGGCCAGTACAACTTAGACCAGACACCACAGGGCATTTTTTCGGCATCGGGGGGTACGCTTACCATTACCGGCCATGATACGGTAAACCACCATATAACGGGCACATTTAATTTTACGGCCGAATCTTTTACGACCGATGAAACCCACGAAATTACCAATGGCACTTTTGATGTACACTATTAAAAATATAGCCTAAAAATTATTACGAACCTCTGCATATTGGAGAGGTTTTTTTCTAAAAAAATCTTAAAATACTGCATTATCTTTAGGGTAATTAAATTATATTTGGCGCTTTAAAACCCGTCTTTATGAAAAACATAAAATTAATCTCATTTTTTTTACTGCTACTGACGTCGATGGGCCTTACATCTTGCGATACTGAACCCATTGACCAAAACATTGTAAACCAAAACCCCGATGACGATGGTGGCGGAGATGATGATGGTGGTGACGATGATGGCGGAGATGATGACGGCGGATCAACTAGCGGAGATTACTGGCCTTTTGCGCTTAATAACCAGTGGCAGTTTGAAAGCTCTGAGCCGCAAAATGATAGCCCAATGAAGATAATTGGAACAGAAACTATTGAAGGTACTCAATATTACCGTGTAAACCATTTTTTTCAGGCTTCAGGCACCGATTCACAAACCGGTACAGCTATTGTACTTCTTCGTAAAGATGGTAATACATGGTATGAAAGGGTTCAGGTAAATTTACCCAGTAATGAAGGTTTAGAAATTAACACATCGCCTTATGAACTCCCAATACTTAAAGACCTTGCGGTAGGGCAGACCTGGACACACAGCACCGCCCAGATAACAAGCTATGAAAGCGACCCTGATTTTCCTATTGAAATACCGGATGTCGTTACTGATATTGATATAGAAGGTACCGTGCTTGAAAAAGGCGTTTCTGCTACTGTAAACGGTACTGCATATACCGATGTTATAAAAATTAGATTTGATCAGGTGTTTACAACATATCCGGGCGAAGGCTTTCCTGATGTGGTTACCACCACAAGCACCGAAATATGGTTTGCTAAGAATATAGGCCCCATTCGCTCAGAAACTACCTTAGATACAGGTACCAGCCTTACAGAACTGGTTTCATATATAGTTAACTAATTAGTTACAATTAATATTATAATAAAATCGCCATTTTAAAATGGCGATTTTTTATTATACCCGTATCATAAAGTACACTTAGTATCATTCTGTCAAAAATTTTCTCCGGATTATAAATTTTCATGCCAAATATGGTCGCTTATAGATTAATAGCTATATTTGGCTTTTAAAACCATCGTTATGAAGAAAATAAAACTGCTGTCTGCTTTTTTTGTATTATTTACAGCTATAGGGTTTGTATCGTGCGATACTGAGCCTGTTGACCCATTATTGGTTAATGAAAACCCTAATGAGCCGCAACCGGCAAGTTTTGAGGTAGATTTTAACAACCAGACCTACCAGGCCACCACGGTACAGGCATCGGTAATTAATAACAGTATAATAATTTCGGCTGTACGGGCAGATGGGGCAACCTTTATGATAACCGTGCCCGGCACCACTACCGGCGAATATACAAACGCCACAATATTGTATACCCCGGCAATTGGGGGTACTGTAGTGTACGCTAATGATAGTGAAGAAGGGCTAAACGGCTCGGTAACGCTTACAACCATTAATACCACAACCCATACAATAACCGGTATTTTTGACTTTACAGGTATAGCCGAAGGGCAGCCTGATATAGAATTTAGCGATGGTATTTTTACTAATATTACATATACTGGCACTATTATCCCTGTGGAACCCGCCGGAGACCCGTTGTTTACCGTTAAGATTGATGGCGTTGAATATGTAGCCGACAGTTATCATGCTACCATAGGCAACGGCCTTATAACTGTTACGGGCCTAAGAGGTAATAATGGTGAATATGTTTCGCTTGTATTAGAAGGGACTACTGAGGGCGAATATCCAGAGTCGATACTTGCCTATTCCCCGGATGGCGATGAAGACAATGTGTACAGTAATATTTCGTTTGACGAAGAAGACACGGATATAGGTTCCGTTACGATTTCAGAGATAAATACGGCGGCACACACCATTTCGGGTACATTCCATTTTACGGGTTATCTTGAAGGCGCTGCCGATAAGAGTTTAACTGAAGGTACGTTTGAAAATATACCTTATACTGATGAAAATACTACACCTACGGAAGATGAGTTTACTGCAACTGTAGATGACACTGATTATACCTATGCCGGTGCCGACCTGATTGTAGCATTGGCTAACGACGACCAGATAAACATGCAGGCTTTTGGCGATGGCCACAAAATAAGGTTATTTTTAAATAACCCTACCGAAGGCAGTTATGCATTTAGTACAGAGATAGGCGCACCGGCCCAGGCATGGTTTACTGACGCTGAGGGTGTTGAACATGACATCAATAATGGTTCCATACTCGTTACCCATATAGACGAGTTTAGGATTGAAGGTACCTTTAGTTATGATGTGTTAGACGACAGCGGTGAAGTAATACACACTGTAACTGATGGGGTATTTAATGTTGAATACAATTGGTAAGTAAACGCTTTAAATAACATATTAAAATCCGCCCCGGCGGATTTTTTTATTGGCACAATCATTGTTTTAAAGCAATAGACGCCAGGTGGCTGAGACGGATAGGGGGCCTAAAAACTAAATTTACAGCACATTACGTAAGTATGCTGTAAGATTATCCGTATTTTTATAATGACATAATGACCTGAAATAGAACATGCCTAAACAAAAACATTTACATATTGACAATTTGTCATTCCAGGAACTGGATACCGATGCCGAATTAATTCCGCTGATGACACCCGAAGATGAGGAGGAAATGAATAACGAGGAACTGCCGGATGTGCTGGCCATACTGCCGCTGCGCAACATGGTGCTTTTTCCTGGTGTGGTAATACCCATTACCGCAGGCCGTGACAAGTCGATAAAACTGATTAACGATGCCAACGCGGGAACAAAAATAATAGGAGTGGTATCTCAAAAAGACGAGAGTGTAGAAGAGCCTTCGCCCGATGATATACATAACGTAGGTACGGTGGCAAAGATACTCCGCGTGCTTAAAATGCCCGATGGCAATACCACTGTTATAATACAGGGTAAAAAGCGTTTTGAGGTAGCCCAGGTAATTGCCGAAGAGCCTTACCTTAAGGCATCTATACGTGAGTTTAGCGAGGAGCGCCCCACAAAAGGTAACAGCGAGTTTGTTACCATTATCGATTCCATTAAAGACCTTGCCATACAAATCATCAAAGAGAGCCCTAACATCCCTTCTGAGGCTACTTTTGCCATAAAAAATATAGAGAGCGACTCGTTCCTGGTAAATTTTGTGTCCAGCAACATGAACCTTTCGGTTAAAGAAAAGCAGGACCTCCTGGCCATCAGCAGCCTCAGGGACCGCGCGCTCGAAACATTGCGGTACATGAACCTGGAGTTGCAAAAACTGGAGCTTAAAAACGACATACAAAGCAAGGTGCGCTTTGACCTCGACCAGCAGCAGCGGGAATACTTTTTGCACCAGCAAATGAAAACCATACAGGAAGAACTGGGTGGCGTAAACCACGACCAGGAGGTTGAGGAAATGCGCCAGAAGGCAAAAGCAAAAAAATGGGATACAAAAACAGGGCAGCAGTTTGATAAAGAACTATCTAAGCTGCAGCGCATGAACCCACAGGCGGCAGAGTATGGCATACAGCGCAACTATATAGAGTTGTTGCTCGACCTGCCGTGGAATGAGTTCAGCAAAGATAACTTTGACCTTAAACGTGCCGACAAGGTACTGCACCGCGACCATTACGGCCTTGACGATGTTAAAAAACGCATTATAGAGTACCTCGCAGTGCTTAAGCTGCGCAATGATATGAAAAGTCCCATACTGTGCTTATACGGCCCTCCGGGGGTGGGTAAAACCAGTATAGGTAAATCGGTTGCCGAGGCGCTGGGCAGGGAGTACATCCGTATTTCGCTGGGCGGCCTGCGTGATGAGGCAGAAATTCGCGGCCACCGCAAAACCTACATTGGCGCCATGCCGGGACGCATCATCCAGAGCCTGAAAAAGGCGGGCACCAGCAACCCCGTTTTTGTGCTTGACGAAATAGATAAACTGGGCGTTAGCAATATGGGCGACCCATCTTCGGCGCTACTGGAAGTGCTGGACCCCGAGCAAAACAAAGAGTTTTACGATAATTTCCTGGAGCTTGGGTTTGACCTTAGCAAGGTAATGTTCATCGCTACCTCTAATAATATGGCTACCATACAGCCCGCCCTGCGCGACCGTATGGAGGTAATAAGCATGACCGGTTATACAATAGAGGAAAAAACCGAGATAGCCCGCAAGCACCTTGTGCCTAAGCAAATTAAAGAACACGGCCTTAGCCCTAAGGATGTAACCATAGGCAAAAAACAGATAGAAAAAATTGTTACTGGCTATACCCGAGAAAGCGGTGTGCGTGGCCTTGAAAAACAAATAGCCAAAGTGGTACGCAACGTTGCCAAATGCATAGCCATGGAAGAGGAGTACAACACCAAACTTACGGATGAGGATATTATAAAAATACTGGGTGCGCCAAAAATGGAGCGCGACCGTTATGAAAATAATGAAGTTGCCGGTGTGGTAACAGGCCTTGCCTGGACCAGCGTGGGGGGCGACATATTATTTATAGAATCAATTTTAAGCAAAGGTAAGGGTACCATGACCATGACGGGTAACCTGGGCACGGTAATGAAAGAATCGGCCACGCTGGCGCTGGAATATATTAAGGCCAATGCTGAAGAGCTGGGCATACCATCCGAAATTATTGAGAAATATAATGTACACATCCACGTACCGGAAGGCGCTACACCTAAAGACGGCCCAAGTGCGGGTATAGCCATGCTTACCTCGCTGGTGAGCAGCTTTACGCAAAGGCGTGTTAAGAAAAACCTGGCCATGACGGGCGAAATCACACTGCGTGGTCGCGTATTGCCCGTAGGGGGCATTAAGGAGAAAATACTGGCTGCAAAGCGTGCCGGTATTAAAGAGATTATTTTGTGTGTTGAAAACAAGCGGGATATCGACGAAATAAAGGCCGATTACCTTGAGGGGCTAACGTTTCATTACGTACGCTACATGCACGAGGTGTTGAAGCACGGCCTTACCGATGAGAAGGCTAAGAATGCCAAGGTATTTTAAGAAAAGGTCCTGAGGCGCTTAGATTCTGAGTTATTGAGGTGATAGCTCCGCTTATCCTGGCGCGTCATTGCGAGCGGAGGACGGAGCGCGGCAATCTCATAAGGATTCGCTACATGTTAGTTCCCTTATGAGATTGCTTTGTGCCTCGGAATGAACTGTGTTTATATGCAAGATAAATTTAAGTTATTTTCATTGTAATATTTTTTG
>NZ_JBKJHD010000034.1:0-9906 GCF_046613695.1 Flavobacterium sp. RHBU_24
ATTAAAGGTAGAAATTATTTCCTTTAAAATTCTTGCGTGTTGGGGTTAGAACGGTTTTCATTATTACCACTAATATCCACTAATATACCCTATCTTTATAGGATGATAAAAATCACTAAAGATACTGATATTGAAGCCGGCAACACCATTTACAACCCTGCCGAAAACGTGCGTTACCAGGTTGACGCCTACTTATATGATACCGGTAACAAAACCGAAGTGGCACACCTTAAACCCAGGCTGCCCTTTGGTACACATAAAAAAGCCTTTACCCTTACCATTGAAAGCCTGGTAACGCTGGGCTATAAGGTAGATAATGATTAATGCTTCATTATCAAACAAATGTTTGTTGAAACCATTATTTATTTGTTAAATAAAATGTGCAAAACCTTCAAATGCGCATTTTTCGCTGATTAATGGTCGTTTTAACCATAAGATATATTTATTGTGATCATTTTTCTTATAGTAATAACCATATATAAAAAGCTGTTTTTGTGATAAACGTTACCACTATTACGATTACAGGGTGCGTTATAACACAATGCCATGCTAATTTGTAATATTACTTATTGGTTAATTATCTATACATTAAGTAGTTATATTGCTGTTTGAAATTATCAACAAACACTATTATGAAAAAAACCTACTTAACATTGGCACTGCTGCTTTGCGGCCAATGGCTCCTGGCGCAGGATTGTACAGCGGTAAGCCCGCAGTATACCCTCGATTTTGAATCGGTTGCCACACCGGCGCTGCCAGACTGTACCGTTGCGGTAAATGCGGGTTCAGGAAACAACTGGATAACGGTAAACAACCCCGGCAGCGGGTTTGAAGACAGCGTCCTTGCCTATACCGGCAATGCAGAGGCAGCTAACGCATGGTTCTTTACGCAGGCCATTCAGCTTGAAGCCGGCCAGCCTTACAAAATCACTTACAAGTATGGCAACAACAGTGCCGATACTACCGAGAAATTTAAGATATCAATGGGCAGCTCGGCAACAGCAGAGGGCATGGTAACTCTCATAGCAACCTATGAAGAGGTAACAGGGGCCGCCGCTGCAACGGTTACTACAGGGCCTTTTTATGCTGCTGAAAGCGGGGTATATTATTTTGGTTTCAATGTATATTCGGATGCTTCACAAGGCAGCCTTTATACAGACAATATAGATATTGATGTATGGTCGTGCGTGGTGCCCGAAGGCCTTGAAGTTACAGATATTACTACCACTGCGGCCACGCTAAATTGGGATGCCGTTACCACAGGCGACCCGGTACAGTTTTACCAGATATCGGTACAGCCTGGCACTGCAGAGGCGCAACCGGGGCCTACCACCACAACCACTACCGCGCCTACCTACTTTCCGCTTATTCCGGCAACAGTTTACACGGCTTATGTACGCTCATTTTGTACAGGCGTGTGGAGCGATTGGAGCGAGGGCGTAACCTTTACCACGCCACTGTGCGATACTTTTGCCACCGTGCCGTATCTGCAGGATTTTGAGTCGGTTACCGCACCCGCCATACCGGAATGTAACCTGGCCTTAGCAGGCGAAACAGGAAACAACTGGGTAACGGTAAACAATCCCGGCAACGGCTTTACGGGTAATACCCTTGTTTATGAAGGCACTACCGAAGCGGCTAATGCCTGGTACTTTACCAAAGGTGTGCAGCTTGAGGCCGGCCAGCCTTACAAAATAACGTATAAGTATGGCAACAACAGTGCCGATACTACCGAAAAATTCAAGATATCAATGGGCAGCGCGGCAACAGCCGAGGGCATGGCTACTCTCATAGCAACCTACGAAGAGGTTACAGGGGCAGCTGCGGCAACGGTTACTACAGGGCCTTTTTATGCTGCTGAAAGCGGGGTATATTATTTTGGTTTCAATGTATATTCGGATGCTTCCCAAGGCAGCCTTTATATAGACAATATAGATATTGATGTATGGTCGTGCGTGGTGCCCGAAAGCCTTGAGGTTACAGATATTACTACTACTGCGGCCACGCTAAGCTGGGATGCCGTTACCACAGGCGACCCGGTGCAGTTTTACCAGATATCGGTACAGCCTGGCACTGCAGAGGCGCAACCGGGGCCTACAACCACAACCACTACCGCGCCTACTTATTTTCCGCTTACCCCGGAAACAGTATATACAGTTTATGTACGCTCATTTTGCAGCGGGGTATGGAGCGACTGGAGTGAAGGTGTTACCTTTACAACCCAAACACCGGCGGGCGTGAACCAATATGGCTTTAACAGCCTGCGTGTTTACCCTAACCCCGCGCTTAACACTATTAGTATTAGCAACGGCAATGTTATAGATACCGCAGTGCTGTATACCATTACCGGGCAAAAAGTGCTTACGCAAAACATAGCGGGTACCGACGCAACGCTTAATGTTGAGCGAATTCCTGCCGGTATATACCTGCTTGACCTTAGCAGCGAAGGCGCTACTAAAACTATAAAAGTTATTAAAGAGTAATTGCATCCTTAATTTTCGATATTTTTTTCACTAAGAAATCCCGGGTAGCGAGCCCGGGATTTTTTGCTTACAAATACTATCTTTACCTACTAAACAAGCACTTTATGAAGCCTTTTATATATCTCATTACCTCAATTTTAATGTTTTCGTGCCAGGGTAGGGGGAAAGCTCCTGAAAGCACAAATAGTCGCAAACAATCACATTCAATTACGGTTGAAAGTTCACCTGAAGCTGAGTTTTTAAAATATGACCGCAACAGTGACGCACCTTATACCTCTATAAAACGCCCCGAACACAGCTTTGTAAAAACAAAGCTTGATACTACACTGTTATACAATATCTGGACAACCGACCCAAATGGCCCCGCTGCGGATTTTGTGATTTCTAACAAATCCTTCTATTTAGCCGATTACGATGGTGATGGTGACATGCCGTTCTTACTGCTGGGTACTAAGCTTTCGATATTTTACGAGCACTATATAGAGGATGGTGAAATTACATTCCTTAAAAAAGATACATTGAAAATTAGATGGAAAGGCATCGATACAGACATCACCTATGTAACCTGGCCGGTGGACTAAATAAAAAATCCCGAAGCATAACTTCGGGATTCAAATATAAATTCATTTAAATCTATTTATTCAGCTTCCTCATTTCCCTTGCCAGTAGCGTGTTTTTAAGCAGCATCGCTATAGTCATAGGGCCCACACCACCCGGTACGGGTGTGATAAAGCTGGCTTTTTTGCTTACGTTTTCAAAGTCAACGTCGCCGGTAATTTTATAGCCTTTCTCAGTAGTTTCATCAGGCACACGGGTAATGCCTACGTCTATCACCACCACATCATCCTTCACCATTTCGGCTTTAAGATAATTCGGTACGCCAAGGGCTGTGATAATAATATCCGCCTGTGTGGTTATCTGGCTGATGTTCTTGGTATGGCTGTGCGTAAGGGTTACGGTACTGTTACCCGGGAAACCCTTGCGGCCCATAAGGATGCTCATAGGTCGGCCTACAATGTGGCTGCGGCCAATAACGACCGTATGTTTACCTGCCGTCTCTACATTATAGCGTTCTAACAGCTCCAGTATACCAAAGGGGGTAGCGGGAATGAATGTAGTCATGTCCAGCGCCATCTTGCCAAAGTTTTCAGGGTGAAAACCGTCTACGTCCTTGCTTGGGTCAATCGCCATAAGCACTTTTTGCTCGTCTATCTGCTTGGGCAACGGCAGCTGCACGATAAACCCGTCAATATCATCGTTCTGGTTGAGTTCTTCTATCTTTTTTAATAGTTCAATTTCGCTAATGGTAGCGGGCAGTTTTATCAGCGTACTTTCAAAGCCCACTTTTTCGCAGGACTTAACCTTGCTGCCCACGTAGGTAAGGCTTGCGCCATCGTTACCCACAAGCACCGCAGCCAGGTGCGGTACCTTTTCGCCATTGGCTTTCATTTTATTTACCTCAATGGTAATTTCATTCTTAATATCTTCCGATATCTTTTTTCCGTCGAGTAACTTCATCTTGTTTCAGGTTTCAGGTTTAAAGTTTCAGGTTACTTATTCTTATCTTAAAACCCTGCGTAGTTAGTTATTGTGTGTTGTTGTTTTGTTTTTTTATTTTACGTTTAAGGTTACCGTTTTTCACGTTTGAGTGAGCAACCTGAAACCTTAAACTTGAAACTGCAATAACAGCTTCGCTGCTTACCCCTGCATCCCCTTCATGCCGCCCATCATGCGCATCAGGTTTTTGCCGGCGCCGCCCTGCATCATCTTCATCATTTTGCTCATCTGGTCAAACTGCTTCAGCAACTGGTTTACCTGCTGTACGCTGGTGCCCGATCCTTTGGCAATACGGTTTTTACGCTTGGCGTCAAGCACAGTTGGTTTGCTGCGCTCGCCCGGGGTCATGCTGTATATTATGGCTTCGATGTGCTTAAAGGCATCATCTTCAATTTCTACATCTTTAAGGGCTTTGCCTGCGCCGGGTATCATGCCTACAAGGTCTTTCATGTTACCCATTTTCTTTACCTGCTGTATCTGGGTAAGGAAATCGTCAAAACCAAATTCGTTCTTAGCAATCTTCTTTTGCAGCTTGCGTGCTTCCTCTTCGTCATACTGCTCCTGGGCGCGCTCTACAAGCGACACTACGTCGCCCATGCCTAAGATACGCTCGGCCATACGGCTCGGGTGGAACACGTCTATAGCTTCCATCTTTTCGCCTGTACCCACAAATTTGATAGGCTTATCTACTACCGATTTAATGGTAATGGCCGCACCACCACGGGTATCACCGTCGAGCTTGGTAAGCACAACGCCGTCAAAATTCAGCCTGTCGTTAAACGCCTTGGCAGTGTTAACGGCATCCTGGCCGGTCATAGAGTCTACAACAAAAAGCGTTTCCTGCGGCTGTATGGCTTTATGAACGTTAGCTATCTCGTTCATCATCTCCTCATCTACAGCAAGGCGGCCGGCGGTATCTACAATAACCACGTTAAAGCCATTAGCCTTGGCATGTTTTATGGCGTTTTGGGCTATTTCCACGGGGTTGCGGTTGCCTTCCTCGCTATACACTTCTACGCCTATCTGTCCGCCCACCACGTGCAACTGGTTAATGGCCGCAGGGCGGTATATATCACACGCTACAAGCAGTGGTTTTTTGTTCTTTTTGGTTTTAAGGTAATTCGCAAGCTTGCCTGAGAAGGTGGTTTTACCACTACCCTGAAGGCCACTCATTAGTATTACCGTGGGGTTGCCGCTCAGGTTTACACCCGCGGTTTCGCCGCCCATAAGCTCGGTAAGTTCGTCTTTTACTATTTTTACCATCAGCTGGCCCGGCTGTAGCGTGGTAAGCACGTTTTCGCCTATGGCCTTGTCGCGCACGCGGGTAGTAAAATCTTTGGCTATCTTAAAGTTAACGTCGGCATCAAGCAACGCGCGGCGCACCTCTTTAAGGGTGTCGGCTACGTTTACATCGGTTATTTTCCCATGCCCTTTAAGGATGTGGAACGCCTTATCTAATTTATCACTTAAATTATCAAACATAATCAGCTATCATTTATAGAGGTGCAAATTTAAGGATTTGATTTTGAAGTTAAAGGATATAAATAAAAAATCCGGCCCTTTACGAGCCGGAAACCACCTAAATCCGTTAAGATTACACCTTTTACAATGCACTGTAAATATACTCGCCATTAAAAACCTGCACAACAGTCATTTAGAATTTGGCGGGTGTGGCCGAGAATTTATAGACAGGCAACAATTTAATACCCTAAAAATTAAAAAAAATTAATTTTTTTCAAAAGTAAGATAATCGGTATCGCCGTTGCCTCCGCTTACATCCTGCAATACCACACGGGTACCACTGCGCTCTACCACATCCCAGTCGTCTGTAAGTTCTGCAAAATAATCCGGCGCGGTAAACGCAAGGTTAAAGTCAATATCGCTGCTGTCGTTATCATCGTCTGATGAATCGCTGTCCGTTACCAGCCATGATCCGCTGTAGGTATTTGCGCCGTTACTTGCCGTTAGCGTGCCGTTATCGTTAAAGTCGAAGTTATAGCCGGTAAAATCGGATGTTTCGTTATTGCCGCTGTCTACATAGTTCGTTATACGCCACGTGCCTGATTTCATGTTGTTTGTAATTGCGGTTGCATTGCCGTTTACATTTGAAACTGCATCATCGTCTGAGCAGCCTGTACCTGCCATAAGCATTGCTAAGCCGGCGATAAAATTTAAAATTCTCATACTAGTCATTTTAGTGTTAATTGCATTTAAAGGATTCCTCTGTACAAAGTTGGCAATTAAAGCTGCAAAGTTTTTGTTAAATAAGAATTTGTTGGGAGTAAATGAGTATATGCTTATTTTAAGATAGTATTTGACCAGGTATGATTTTTCCGTACCGGTTTTCAGGTGCTTTTCACGGTTCATGGCACTTTTTTTATTCCGGATAAAATTCGGCAGCTAAATAAAAAACCCGGCTAATGCCGGGTTTTTTAACTAAGTAGCGGACACTTGACTCGAACCAGTGTCCGCCGCGGCGGATATAAGCCCTCCTTATCGTGGCAGGGTTTTTATAAAATCTCTTCCCGTACCGGTTTTCAGGTACTTTTCACGGTTCATAGCACTTTTTTTATCCTGATAAAATTTGATATAAATAACCTTCCATGGCCTGAACTTTATTGTGTAGCCCTTAGTTGCAAATTTGTTGTGAGAATTTAACCGCGATATTAGGTCTGACGTGTAGCCAACGTAGGTTTTATTATGTTTATCAGAATATAAGACGTAGACAACAAATTCCATTACATTAGCAATTTATACATTCGCCAGCTATAAATAAAAAACCCGGCATTAGCCGGGTTTTTTAACTAAGTAGCGGGGACTGGACTCGAACCAGTGACCTTCGGGTTATGAGCCCGACGAGCTGCCTACTGCTCTACCCCGCGATGTTTCGAGTGCAAATATACAACCATTATATTAAAATGCAAGTTAAAATGGCGAATAAATACAAATAAAAAATCCCCCCTTATAAATAAGGAGGGATTGCGTTACATAGATTTTCTTAATAAATCATGTAGTTTTAATCAAAGTTTGCACACACGGCAAATGTAATTAGTTGCAATTATTGTGTGTTATAGTATTTTCCTGCAGAATTATAAAATCAGTTTATTTTTTGGCTCTAATTTTATATAATCATTATTTGATTACCGAACTATGGTGATTTATAAAAATATCTTATAACTTTACGCTTACAAAATTTTTGTTAAACCTAAATCCTTACCAACTTATGGAACAAGAAATTAACACAGGCCCGGTAGTTTTTACCAGAGAAATGATTATTGCCGCTATGGATAAATGGCGTACAAAAATTGTAAACGATGTGCCTTATATAGTAAAGTGCTTTAAGGATAAATATTATTTCCCTTATACCAAGCAAGTGGCCGAAGGTTCTAAATACATACACATGTATGCCGGCATACACAATACAGATATTTACTTTTTTGCCATACCCGATGTTTTTGATACAGTAGAGCACAGGAACGATTTTGAACGGTATACCCAGCCGTGTAAATTAATGGTTTCGGGAATAGGCGGCGGAAACGAAATAGACCGCGCCGAAGCACAGGCACGTATGGATGCCTGGAAAAACAATTATAAAACCTGGCTACCTAAGCAATCTAAAACCACGGATGGCATTTTTCAGCTGTTTGAGGTGGATGTTATTGATTTTGACTCAGATGAAACCCTGGCTAATATGGCGCTTGTGGCCGAGCTGGGTAACCCAACCGGTTTTGTGGCTGATTTAATTATTACCAATGTTGAGCAAACGCACGCACTGGTATTTGAGGATTTTTCGCGCCCAATACCGCCTATGGGGCCATCTGCGGTAGTGTCAAACTATTATTTATTAACGCTGTAGTTAATGGATTTAAAAGGGCTCGTAAACTTACTGGCTGATTGTAGCGAGGGATTGTTAATATTTGGATTAGTTGCAGGTATTTATTTTTTCAGCAAACTAGATTCCATCAGAAAATTTATAGTTTTCTATATAGCCTTACTGCTTATTACTGAACTATTATCTTATTATGTGGGAATGACTTTTGGGTCAAATCACATGATATTCCCTCTATATTGCCTATTCGAACTGGCCTTATTTATATATTTATATATAAAATATTTGTTTAAGAAGCGGCACATGTTTACCACAGTTTTGGGCACCCTTGGCATTGGCTTTATTTTATATGAATTTATTTATAATTTTATCTACCATCAGGTATCGCCGGAAGAATATCAGCCGTATGCTAAAGTGGTAGATAATTTTGTTATTATCATTTTTTCGCTCACCTATCTATTAGAGAAAATGACAACCTATAATGAATCCCGCTGGGACAACTTTTCGTTCAATATAGGGGTGCTAATTAATTTTACAATAAGTACTATATTTTATCTCCCTTTTAATTTCTTAGTTAATGAAACCAGTGGCTTAAAGTACTATTTTTGGATTTCGAATTTATTTTTACTCCATGCCTTTTATGTTTTTTTAATTATTGAAATGTATAAAAATGCCCGTAAAAACCCGCGCTTGGCACAGGCAAGATAACATTTTTTAGTATAATAGCACAATTGTATGTTAAATGAACTTTGGAAGTATGTAGGCGAAATTTATATAGTGGTGCTTATACTTGGCTTTTTGTTTGGACTTATTTTTTATAAAAGGCTTAGTGTTACCGGCAGGTACCTTTTGGTATATTTTGGTTTGATGCTGGTGTGCCAGTTCGCATCAGATTATATAGGGGCTATTTTAAAAAATAACCACATCATGCTGCCTATTTACTGCATGATAGAACTTGGCTTTTTTATAGCCCTGTTTAACATTCATTTTTTTAAAAATTTCCGTGCCTTACCGTTAGTAACCGGTGCTTTTGCCATGGCCTATATAGTGGGGGAGTTTTTTTATAATTTTATACTGCACCAGGTTACAATAAAGGATTTTCAGCCATATTGTAAGATAGCCGATAACTTCTGCATCATTATTTACTGCCTGTTGTACCTGTATGAAAAAATGAAATACAACAGGGCACGCACTGAGAAATTTCCGTTAACCATAGGGCTGCTTATCAATTTTACATTAAGTTCGATTTTTTTCCTGCCGTTTAATTTTCTTGTAAACCAGGAAATGGCGCTAACCTTTTATTTCTGGATAGGCAACGCAATGCTGTTAGTGCTTTACGCGGGTTTCCTGGGCTTTTTTATCGTAAGCCCTGTTTTTGAGCGGAAATTTAGCAGGGTAACAAGTTAAGTTTGTTTCAAATTGCTCTTGGCTATAGCAAGCCAGATAATTTCACGCAAAAATCTCGATTACTGCCCCATCTTTTACTGCTGCAAAAAGCTCATCGATCTCGGTATCGGTAACTGCAATACAGCCGTGTGTCCAGTCTTTCCAGCTGTGGAATTTGCCTATTGCGCCGCGCCCGTTGCGCAGGCCGTGGATCTTGATGTCGCCGCCGGGTTCTTTACCAATTGATTTGGCAAATGCCCTGTCGGTATCATTAGGGTAGCTTATACCCAGGTTTTTGTGGTAGCTGCTATTAGCATTGCGGGCGTTGATAATGTAGGTGCCTTCGGGTGTGCGGCCATCGCCCTCATACTTTTTGTGCCCGGTGGGGTTAAAGCCTAACGCAATGGTGTAGGTTTTAACCAGCCTGCCATTGCTGTAGGCCAGCATAAGCCGCCGGGCTTTATATACCACCAGCCGGTCTATAACGGTACCTTCGGGTAGTTTTTTGCCGGGGTAAAAATAGTAGGCCGCCGCAGCGCCTAAGAGCAAAAGGGGTATATAGGCAGAAGGCTTCATTTTTTTTAATTACGAATTACGAATTACGAATTACGAATTTCAGTCGTGATTTTAAATCCCATTCTTTATGAGATT
>NZ_JBKJHD010000035.1:0-9764 GCF_046613695.1 Flavobacterium sp. RHBU_24
CAACAACACGACTAGGCAGCTTCGCATTTAAATTAAGATGTATTATTTCTAAAAAAGTCAACAAACTATCTATGACTTTAAACAATTAAATTCACTTTTTGACGAGTTAACATATTTGACCAAAAAATCCGAATATGCTCCCGAATTTATCACAGGTGAAAGTATTTCAGTAAGCACCGCACGGTTTAGAGATTATTATGATTTGTTACAGAAGCTACGTCAACAATTTATTAATTCGACGCTTGATCGATTTAAAGGATTAGATTTAACGTATCTCTTAAAACTTGATACAGAAGAAAAATTATTAGAACATCTCGATTTAATAATAGAACTACTTTGTCGAGTACCGAACGTATCATTCTTACAGAATTAAACGATTGGATAAAGACTCATTTTACTAATCAAAGAAATAATTATAAAAAATTAGAAGTGTTACTTTTAGAGTCCTCGGATTTTTCATACGATTTTCAATTCATTTATAATAACGTAGACAATACAAATCAAATTCAAAAAGTTTATAAAAGAATAAATAACGTTGAATCTTCAATACGTAACGCAATTGATTTTGAATATTTAAATTCTGATATTTTCGAAAGTGAGCACGAGTTCGAACACTTACCTGGTTTTAAAGAAATAAAAATTAAAACGTTAGAATTAAATCAAAAAATAGCGAACGATGGATATGTAACAAATTATAATAAACAGACAAATCTAAACTCACTTATATTTAAAGTGGAAGATCTTATTAACCAAAAAAAGCAGTATATTGATGATAACCCTAGAGGCTTTAAAGCTGATTATTTGTGGTATAATTACATAAATAGATTAGACAAAAATGCTTATGTTCTTATCGAAGAATTACAAAATCATTCAGACTGGCTTAGTTCTTTTGGAATTTCATATTTCAATAAACTTTTGAGAAGTTATGCTTCAGATGATTTACCAACTGATGAATATTTAATTGATGATTTGATTGCGAATAAGGTTAAATTACAAACTAACCAAATAGATTTTATTAATAATATTTGGTACAATAAGCAAAATGAAAAAGTATTAAATTTTGATGCAGCTAATCCTTCCTTAAAAGTCAAGAATCTATATAATCTAAAGAGTTCAACTGGGCATAGGCGATATTCTCTAAGATACATAGTTGAAAAAGATATCGATCTATTCACCACTTTTTTTCCAATTATTTTGACAACTCCAGATGTCGCTAGTAATCTTTTTAAATATAACCGTTATTTCGATATTGTATTATTCGATGAGGCTAGTCAATTAAAATTAGAAGATAATGTTCCTGCAATGTTGAAAGGAAAACAGATTGTTATAGCTGGAGATGAACATCAAATGCCTCCATCAAGTTATTTTTCAAAAATCTATGATGGAGAAGTTGAAAGTGAGGAGGATATCATTGATGATGATTCAGAAATAAAAAAAGATAAATCATCGATAGACGCGTTAGCCTTATCATGTAGTTCATTACTTGAATTTGGGACAGAAATGAATTTTAAAATAAAGTCGCTAGATTTTCATTATAGATCCAAACATCCATATTTAATAGAGTTTTCTAATTACGCATTTTATAAACAAAAACTTAAGGCAATGCCTAAGACTTTGGAGTATAAACCAATTTCCTATGTCAAAGTTAATGGCATATTTGAAAACAGAGTGAATCATATTGAAGCTGATAGAGTTCTTGACATTTTAGAGAACAATATCAATAGAAAAAAAGATAATAGGTATCCTACTGTAGGTATCGCTACATTTAATATTACGCAAAGAGATCTTATAAAAGCTAAGATTGTTGAACGTCAAAAACATGAGCGATATAGAGAATTTAATGAAAAGATTTTTGAATTAGAGAAGGACGGACTGTTCATCAAAAATCTTGAAAATATACAAGGTGATGAAAGAGATATTATAATAATATCAACTACTTATGGTGTTGACACAGGAGGCGGGTTTTATGAAAGATTTGGACCTATAAATTTCGAGAAAGGATATAAATTATTGAACGTAATCATCACGCGTGCGCGTTACAAGAATTATATTGTGACTTCAATACCTGAAGATAGGATCTTAAATTTTAAATCTTATTTAGTGACCCAGCAATCTAACAATAAAAAAGCGGTTTTTTATGCGTATTTAGCTTATGCTAAAGCTGTGAGTGAAAATAATGAGGAACTCAGATTATCTGTAATTGATGCCTTGAAATCAAATTATGTTCTGGAAGCATATTCTGATTATGATACAGATCCACCACTTGAGTCCCCTTTTGAAGAAGAAGTATATGAAAGGTTATCACAATCAATCGATAAAAAGTTCCTTAAACCACAATATAAAGTTGGAGGATTCCGAATTGATATGGTTATTGACTTTGCCATACCGTATATACCTAAAATTGCCATTGAATGCGATGGTGCCAAATACCATTCTAGTAATGAGGCATATTTATATGATACTCACAGGCAAAATATTCTCGAATCCCAAGGTTTTGTATTTCACAGGATATGGGGAACGAATTGGTGGAGAGACCCAAATAATGAATTTAAAAAACTTATAAATTTTATTGATGTACAAAAAAATATAAAATTTGATAACTCCGAAATTTATAATTTAAATCAACTCGCATTTGACGACATTGATCTGTAGGTTGTAAAAATTGAGAATCTCCAACAATGGTTATCATACAGCTTTACTTATCAAGGCTTATGGTATACTATATTTTACTATACAATGATTATTTTATAAAACAATCAACTATCAAATGCAATTTTTGAAACCTAATAGCATCTCAGGGGAGATTATGAATTTATTTGATGAAGCCCGGGAAAAAGTGGTTATCGTATCTCCATACTGCAAATTCGACAAATGGTATAAACTCGTAAACAAAATTGAAAACTTAAAAAAAAGAAACATAGCCATCGAAGTGTATATTCGTGAAGGAGAAAAAGAAGCTAATGAACAAGTTTTGCAAATAGGATTGCAACCTATACCTATAGCTAACCTACATGCCAAGTTATACTTTAATGAAAAAAGAGCCATAATTACGTCTATGAATCTCTTATTGAGTTCCGAAATTAGTTCAATTGATGTTGGATACATAACGGAAACAATTAAGGAATATGATGAAATCAAAAGTTTTTACGATACTTATTTGGGTAGTAAGAGCAGAGAAATTAAGAATAATTTTGTCACTAATTGGAAAGAGAACCTTGATAAAGTACTTAAAAGCCAATTTAATAATGTGCGTATTTTTGAAAATGAAGGTTCGCTCAATATACGAACTGCTTCTAATAACTACGATATCTTCATATGGAATAATAATAGAAAAAACTACTTACGATTTTCGGGTATTGTCTCTTCTAAAGAGTTTGATTATGCATCTTCAATCCAACAATCACTCAATAGTGATGATATGGAATTTGACTTGAAGCCCGCTAACAGAGGTTATAATTCTATATGGGCAACTCTACAAAATCCACTTGATTCTGAAAATATCAATTTCTTAGTGGATGAAGATGCCAATACAGTAATTAGTTCCATCGCTACTTTTATTTCTAAAATTGAGAACATCAAAGAATACTGCTATCAGAATCGGAAAATACTATGATTTTATTTTACGATGAATTTATAATCAGAATGTAGGTTTTGTGATTTCAAATTTGACCAAACGCCCATAATGGTCATCTTTTTATAGTATTCTCTCATTTACTTTGTAATCAAAACGAACGTAAACCTATCAATTGGTTTACGGCCTGCAAGAGGTTTTGTTTAATGTAAAAATGAAGGAAGATGAATGTAGAGCTAATTACAAGGGATGACCTTGAACGATTCAAGAAAGATTTACTGGAAGAAATCCGCAAATTCCAGGCATTCCCACGCAAACGTGGCGAGGAACAACGCAACTGGCTTAAAAGCTTTGAAGTAAGAAAGCTGTTGGGTATTTCAGCAGGGACACTGCAAAATTTACGTATCAATGGCACGTTACCGTTTAGCAAGATTGGTGGCTTGCTGTATTACCGTTATGAGGATATACTGAAGTTAATGGACGGCACAGGCGAATAAGCAACGTTAATTTTATAAGCTATGGAAAAGCTAACCTGTGCCACAGCAAAACAGATTGACTTTGTGGATTTCCTTGCTTCGCTCGGATATGAACCATCAAAAATCCGAAACTCAGATTATTGGTACAAGTCCCCATTGCGAGATGAGCAGACCGCTTCTTTTAAAGTCAATCGAAAGCTAAATGTTTGGTACGACCACGGGATTGGTAAAGGTGGTGACCTTATCGATTTTGGAAAGGAATACTTCCGATGCACCACAGGTGAGCTACTCCAAAAGTTATCAACTGGCAATGCTAAAACCTTTCTTTTTCACCAGCAGGAAAAACCGAAGCTAACGAATAGTTTTAATAGCATTTCTGCCGGTGAAAAAAAGAAGGATGGTGAGGGCAAGATACTTATTACGGATAGCAAGGTTATAGCGGATAGTCGGCTTATTGATTATCTGGAAAAGCGGAACATTCCATTAGAGGTTGCCAAGCAATATTGCCATGAGGTAGACTTTCTGCTTTATAATAAAAAGCAGACTGCTATCGGGTTTAAAAATGAGAGCGGAGGGTATGAACTGCGGAGCGCATATTTCAAGGGCAGCAGTTCGCCAAAGGCCGTAAGCTTCATAGATGTAGGGTCAAAATCCTTAAACGTATTTGAAGGCTTTTTCGACTTCCTGTCGTATAAGACTATAACCCAAAAAGCAGCTGAGCAGCCACCAAATAGTTTAGTCTTAAACTCCCTTGCCTTTTTTCAAAAGTCTTGGGAGCTTATGGAAAAGCATGACTGTGTTAACCTCTACCTTGATCGGGATGAGGCAGGCATGAAACTCACAAAAGAAGCTCTGGAAAGACACCCTGAAAAGTTTACCGACCGAAGTATTCTGTATAGAAATAATAAGGATTTGAACGACTGGCTTAAGCAGCCTGAATTATTTAAACAAGTTAAGAAGCATGGAAGGTCTATGTGACGTCTGAGTGGTAGCCAGCTATGTTTTGGTAAAACCAAAACGCTGGCTCAACTCATGCTATCGCATTCGTTGAGGGATTTTTTTCATGCTACCGCATTCAAAAAAATCGTAATGGTACAAGATTATGGAAGGAGTAAATGACAACAATAGGAATAAAGGCGGCAGGCCTCCCAAAGAGATTAAGAGAAACCAGGTAATGGCAATCAAGTGTACACTCTTTGAGCGTAAGGCTATTGAAGCTAAGGCGAGGAAAGCAAGGCTTACCATATCAGAATACCTGCGTGAACTCGGCCTGACTTCAAAAATTAATTTCAGGAATAAAGCCCTGCCAAAAGAAGTTTTAAGCTTCACTGCAACCTTAAACCACATGGCTGCGAACCTGAACCAGATTGCCAAAAAGCGCAACAGCAATGACGAGCTTAGCCCATTGGAACGGGCGGAACTCAAAGTACAGTCCAATCAAGTGAAAGACCTTGCCCTGCAAATAAAAAACTACCTGTTATGATTGGGCATGTGTCCATAGGGGCTTCAATTTACCACCTGCTCAGTTATGTACTGGAAGATAAAAAAGAATTGTCCGAGGAAAAGAAATTAGAGCTTGCGGTAGGAGACCATTTACAGTATAAGGAGCGTGCAGAGGTACTGGAATACAACAAATGCTTTGGCAACAAATATGAACTTAACGAGCAGTTCAAAGATGTAAGCAAGCTAAGTAGCCGTATTGAAAAAACAATGCTGCATTTGTCCTTACGGTTGGCACCGGGAGAACAATTGACCAAGGCGCAACTAACCGACATGGGCAGGGCTTGCGCTGAAGCGTTTGGTGTAGCCGACCACCAATACATCTGCGTGTTACACAAGGATACCAAAGAGCAGCATATCCATATTGCTGCCAACCGGGTAGGCTTTGAAGGCAAAGTAGCTACGGACAGCAATAGCTATAAGCGGATGGCAGAACTCTGCCGGAAGCTTGAAAAGCAGTATGGCTTGCAGCAAGTATTAAGCCCAAGGAAATTCCTATCAGCAACGGACAGGCAACTGCCCAGGCACGACAGCCGGAAAGAAAAACTGAAAGCGGATATACAGCAAACTTTAAAACAGACCAGTAGCTACCCGGCCTTTGAAAAGCAGATGAAAGGTTTAGGTTACAAAGTCCTGAAAGGTCGCGGTATTTCTTTTGTGGATGATAAAAAGGTAAAGTTTAAAGGAAGTGAGATTGGTTTTTCACTCGCTAAAATTGAAAAGATACTGAGCCTACAGCAGCAGCTTGAAGCAAAACAGGCAAGTCGTAAAAATGAAAGTTTAAATGACAGCACTATTGGTGCTAATAATAACTTCAAGCAGGGAAATAGTCAACAATTTAGTAAACATGAAACTTCTTTTGAAGCAGTTGAAAAACAAATCTCAGGACTTATAGGCCAGCTAATGAACCCTGAATATACTTCAGATTATAGAGACCCTGAACTAATCCGACAGCCTAAAAAGAAAAGAAGGCCAGGCATGAAACACTAACTAATGATGAATGACTATGGAAATGAATGGAAAAAATCAACTTGACAGGGATACACTACAATTAGTTCTGGAAGAATTTACGGTTGAACAAAAAACGACGAATCAAAACATCGGCGAACTGATTATCGCTATAGATAATCTTGGGAAAAAACTTGATGTATTTAATGAGCAGCAAGCGTCGAAAAGCGAAGTTCCTGTAAGTATAGATATTGCTCCTGTAAAAAGTGCATTGGAAAAAGGATTTTTGGATATCAAATACATGATTGGTCGGGAACCGAAAAGTATAACAAGGAAACTTCAGATATTGCTTTTTCCTGAACAGGATGCCAAGCTTTTTTATAAAATAGTTTTTGGAAGATGGTTTTTATTGCCTGTCGCTGCCTTTGTTCTTAACCTTGCTTACAGCTGGGGAATTGATTATACAAAGAGTATGAAAGAAGTTAAGATGCAACAGTTGGAGAATGATAAAATCAAACGGGCATGGGATTATATGTATAAACATAATGGAAAAGCCACAAAAACCATGATGGACAAAGCCTATAATTTTTCGGATATAAAAAAAGTCGGATAAATTGTCTAAAGCTTTTATAAAATATCAGCCATTACCGAGATAATACTTTCGTAAATTTACACACAATTTTAATATCTTATGATTTTAGACCAATCCCTGATACAAGATATAAAAGCTATCATCTTTTCCTCTAAGGAAAGAGCCATTCGTGCCGTAGACCACGAGCGTACATTAATGTATTGGTACATTGGTAGACGTATTTTTGAAGAAGAGCAACAGGGAAAAGACCGTGCGGATTACGGTAATTATCTCACTAAATTCATATCAGAACAATTAGAGCCTGAATTTGGGAGTGGTTTCTCTAAAAGACAAATTGAGCTTTTCAGACAGTTTTACAGGACTTTTCCAATTGCGAATACAGTGTATTCGCAATTGAGTTGGAGCCAATATAAAATACTTCTTAGACTTGATAGCCAAGACAAAATCGATTTTTACATTGCCGAAACAGTTAAAAATAATTGGACAGTACGCCAATTAGAAAGGCAGATACATAGTAGTTTATGGGAGCGTTTACTTTTAAGTAATAATAAGGAAAATGTATTAGCGATAGCTCGTAATGAGAAGAATCCTTCAGATGCAAAAGAGATAATAAAAGACCCAATGTATCTTGAATTCTTAGGATTACATCGAGAAGCGTCCTATTATGAAAAAGATTTAGAGCAGGCTATTATAACTCATCTACATGATTTCCTACTTGAACTTGGAAATGGCTTTGCATTTGTTGCACGGCAGAAAAGACTTCATATCGAAGGAGATGAATTTTTCATAGACCTAGTTTTCTATAACCGATTACTTCAATGTTTTGTTATCATAGAAATAAAAACACATAAACTTACCCACCAAGATGTCGGGCAACTACAAATGTACGTTAATTATTATGACAGATACGAAAAACAAGATTTCGAGAAACCTACAATAGGTATCCTGTTATGTGCTGAAAAAAACAATGCAGTGGTAAAAATCTCCTTACCTGAAGACAACAAAACTATAATTGCAAGTGAATATAAACTTTACTTACCAACCGAACAACAATTAATCGAGGAGGTAAAGAAAGAAATTGAAAAAAGAACACAAGACCAAGAAAATGAACTGTCAGATTAAATGTTTTACTATTTCAAATTTAAAGGAATGCTACTTGTCAAGTAGTCTCTCTAAATAGGAATTTTTATCTTTCTCTGCTTGGAGTAATCTCTCATAAAGACTTTTATTTTCCTCAAACAGTTCGACAACTTTGTCCAAAGGATTGAAGGTGCAATTGGTTGCGAATATACTGCCGGTAGTTACTACATTGTCATGGAAGCTATTAAAATAATTAATTACATTTTCTTCTGAAAAATTTTTTATCGCTTCAACGGTTACTCCGAGTGCTTTAGCAACCTCAGCAAGCTTTTCATCTTCAATGGTTTCACTGTTTTCAAGTATAGAAATAGTTTGCTGACTCGTACCTAATGCTTGAGCCAATGCTTCTTGCTTCATATTACGTAATTCACGTATGCGGCTAATCTTTCTTCCTATATGGCTTTTGGTTGCTGTATTCATAACTCAATGATAATCAAAATTCTGTAAGTAATATTCGATGGTAAACCTATTGTAATAAACAGTGTGGCACTATATAGTATGATTCAATGTGCTAAAGTAAGATATTTACTAGCTTTGTATAAGCAAAAATAAGCTTTTTCACTGATGTTTCATTGTAAAAGTCAAAATTACAAATATAATTAACTCAGAAGCCAACAGCAGCAACTATATCATATTCAAAGAATACAAATGATGGGCATAGTTAAGCCCTTTGCTATATCCAAACCCATCATTTGTTAGAAAACAAATATAATGTTATTCAAGTCGCTATTAGAATATTAACTATTTTAATGATTTAAACATTTGTTCAATAGCTTTTTTTTTCTGTTCCATATTAGGATGAACATATAAATTGAGTGTTGTACTAATATTAGAATGTCCTAGCAAGACACTTACAGTTTTATAATCACAATTGCTTTCAATACAACGGGTTGCAAAACTATGTCTAAGCCCATGAAATTTAAGTTCAGGCATTTTTAAATCTCTCATTAGACTTTTATAGTAACTCCTATAAGTTCGAGGTTCCGTAGGTTTAGCATCGTTCGTTAATATGAAGAAAAAAGGGTTAACGATTTTTTTGAACGGTTTGAGTATCCTTAGTAAATCTTTACTCAGCGGGATTTCACGAATGGAGTTCTTAGTTTTTGGGGTGTCTAAAATTAATTCAGTTCGTCTAATACCTCCTTCAATAATATATATCCGTTGTATAGTTCGTCTTACATTTATAATTCCATTATCTGTATCGACATCTTCCCAAGTCAAAGCACAAATTTCGCCGATTCGCATACCGGCACTTAAACATATATATACTCCTAAGTTACGAAAGGTGAAATGCTCCTGTATATAATTCATTATTTTTTTCTGGTCAGAACGACTCAGCACTTCAATACTATGATTTTCTCGAACAGTAGGAAATTGTATGTCAAATGGAGTATAACTAATCCACTTTTTCTTCGCACCAAATTTCAGTATCATTTTTAGGACTATAAGTATATCCTTAATTGTTTTTTGGCTTAGGCCGGAATCAAGTTTTTGAAATACAAAAGCTTGTACATCCGCTTCATCAACTTTTAAATTG
>NZ_JBKJHD010000036.1:0-7425 GCF_046613695.1 Flavobacterium sp. RHBU_24
TTTAATATCACCAATTGGTTTCTATCTCTATTGCCAGTTTTAATATCAGTGTTGTCAGCTTCTATCTTTAGTGCTTCTTGAACAGCTCGTGCCTTCTCTTCTTTCAATTTTCCTTTAAAAATAATTCTTGCTTTCTCAGCGTCACCCGATGCTCGTTCCAAATACATCATCGAATAAGGAACACCAACGACATATATTACAGCTACGAACAAGGGGCCTAAAAAATTACCAATAGCAGAATACTCATGATTTATTACTACAATTTTATCTTCAATGAGTGAATCCGAAAATATTAAAAAAATTATAGGCCTCCAATTCCAAATTAAAAATGCAAGTGCAAAGGATCCTGTAATGGGTGTCTTTAGTCGGTCTTTTGCAGAGTCCGATAAATCCTTAAGAAAATCAAATAAATTCATGTATAGTGTACTTGGTTAGTACTTCGAATATACGCCTTTTTCAGGTACATAACAACTTTTCTTATCGATCATCTTTGCCAAATGAAAGAAAAAACTTTAGAATTTCACATTTAATTGTAACGATGAATAGGCCGATTCTTGATATTTATTGTCCGCCGTATATCCCCATTTAAATTGATATCCTATAGAAACGAAGTCTTGACTTCCAGGATAAAAATATAAATCAGCGATTACTAAGGGCAAATCTGTTTTGAGCAAAGTATTGGTGAAAATTTTCCTATATGACAAATCTAAATTCAACTGAAATACTGTAGGAACTGGCCAATATTGCGAATATAACCTTCCAACAAAATCTGTAAATTCATAATCTTTCTTATCAATAAAGCTAGGTAAATTATTATACTCAACCCCTAAATAAGGATAATACTGAAAAACTTTGTTTCCATTTGCATCACTTTTTAGATACCCAGGATAATACTCTTTGAGGCTATAGAATGACATAAGTCCTGATAATTTTGCCTCATTAACATTATTAATGAAATTTCTCTTATAAGAAGAATTTGCCTGAAACCAAGGTGCCATTCCCCAACCACTCGCTCCGGGCAAGGGTCCGGCTGGCCCGGTAGCCTTTACTTTAATTGGAAAAAACTCAAAATTAAGTCCTGTATCAATCTTATCTGATTTACTATCATCATTGGTTGATTTGTGCCACTCCACTTTGGGATAACAAATTGATGTATTTCTAAAGAAATTAAATTCAGAGACCTTAACAGCTATGTCAATATTAGTATAGTCATTTTTATTGTTATGGTTTTAGAAGAAATAAAAACTTGCCGGTTTCTCTTCATTTTGAGCCATCAAAAGTTTTTCTGATGGAAATTTTATGATTGTCTGTCCAGGTTTTGAAATCAGTTAAAAACTGTTGGGCGAAGATCTCGTTTGCTAATAGTAATAATAAAAACAGTATTGTTTTTTCATTTTAGTTCAATTTATTTGTTATCAAATCGATAAGCAATTTCACTGTAAGCCCTTTCTTCCTAACTTCCGAAGCCAACACCGTTGCCGAAGGTTTATAGTGCCTGACATAACTTCTTAGGCTACCGGCTAAAAAAGCTAATGCAGTGTCGTCTAAATTTAAGGGAGGTTTAGCCAGAACGTGGCCGTCTTGAATTAATCCAATTGCCAAGTGTGAATAAGAAGCAACATATGCTTTAACGTCGTTTTCAATTTTACTCATAGTATTATAATTTATTGATTATCAAACAATATTAACATATTTTAACACTTTAAAAAATACCCAATTATAGGTATTTTTTCATGTTACAGCACTTTTTTTTACTTCCCTCACCTTTGCCCTGATTAATCAAATTTCTACAACTCATGAGCAAAGAAAAAGCACTGGATTTGTTCCACAATCCCCCGGCAAGTGAGCCGGAATTATTCAATAAAGCCTTTGGTATCTACAGCCAGGCTCCAAATTGCAGTCCCGCAATTGTACGCAAACTAAATACAGGCGGCTATACAAAATACAATCTTGATACGTTGCTGTATGAAATACAAAAAGCCTATCAGATTACCGACCTCGAAAAAATAAAGCCTTCCGACAAACCGGTAGCAGAAATTGAAGTTGTTGCCGAAACAGTAACTACCGAACAAACGGCCAGGCAGGGTGATACTGCCGGTGCTGGTGGTACTGAGCCGGAACAGGTAACACAGACCACAGAGCAGCCCAAAATAGCCGACGAATATCCGTTCCTGGATGATCCGGGGTGCCCGGACGAACTCAAGATCCTGTTACACGACAAGCTTGCAGCCTGCAGACGCTACAAAGAGGCCCATGAGCAACTGGCAAAGCACAATTCTGGGGAAGCAAAAGTAACGGAGGAAGAAGCCTTACAGCTGGCCAAAACAGCAACGGAAAACTTCGCAGAAAGCGAGGCCATGAAAAAAGAACTGGACTACTATAAGGAAAAAAACACACTACTGGCAGAGCATCCGCGCCTGAAGCGTATCGCAATGGAACGCGAGGTGAGTGCAATGACCAACGAAGAAGCGCACACCTATATCACAAGTTCCAAGTCTACAATCTCCAGGACAAAAAGTGCCTTAAAAAAGGCAGCTTCAGAAACGGTAAAAGCCGAACTGCAGGCCAAGCTGGACGAACGCCTGGAAAAAGTAGAATACGCCAAAAAGAAGTTGGGAATTGCGACCAAATAAATTTTTCGATTATAAAGCATTGTCTGAGCCAAAGGAGGAGGAACAAGGAGGCCACGGCAGCTATGTTTCCAAATACCTGGTTACTCACTTTGAAAAAGTGGCCAATCTCGAAGAAGATCTCTTAAGGATTCCCACTGCCGGCGAATTTTTCTTCCTCCAGTCAGACGCTTCTTTCAATGCCTTTACATTCGTTGCCCTCATTGCCCGGCGCTTCCCCATCAAGGAGCTTCACGCGGCCACATAACTGATATACGCCACGCGCTACCCCATAGCAGTGAAAGCCTATATGCTGTATGCCCCCAATAACGATGTATCGCATACCCCGGGCGGGCGTAAGCTGCGCAAGGACGACAATCAGGTAAGTGCTTTTGAGTGGCAGATAAACAAGGATAATGAAGCGCTTGAGCGCCGCTATTACCGCGCGCTGGACGATTTACTAATAGCCCTGGAGGATAATGAAGCCTGGAAGGAATCGGAGGCCTACAAGCGCGTAAACACCCTGTTTATATGCACTACGGATGAGTTTGACAAATACTTTAAGATAGAATCGCGCCTGGTGCTGCTAAAACTGGCGCCGGGCATACGGCAATGCGAACAGGACGAGATCTTGCCGCGCATTGGCCGTGAGCGCTACGAAGCACTTAAAAACCCAAATGCAGAAATAGAGAACAATGCAACTTACACAACCTTACTATCGCTCATTCGCGAAGCATGTGTGTATTATGCGCTATCCTGGGCAATGACCCGCCTAAGTGTTACGGTGTTCCCTGAAGGTGTATTGCAGTCCTATACTTCAGACCGCGATACAGTTAACATAAAGCAGCCGGCACAAAAAATGGAGCCCCAGGCGGCGCGGCAGGCCTTTAAAGAGGATGCAGAAAGAATCTTTTCCAGGATAGAGCAACTGCTGGCACCTGTGCCGGAACCTGTGGCCGATAACAATATCATCCCGGCACCCCATGCCGGTAAAAACTATTTATCACTATAACATGAAAAAACTGCGAGAAGCATTCGACCGCCTCTGGAACTACAGGAAGTACAAACGGTTTAAAGGCTACGAAACGGCCATACAAAAAGCCCTCTTAAAAAAAGACATTGCCCAGCGAGACCGCGAAGTAGAGCAGATTGTTTTAAAATCAATGATTTTAAAGCATATGGCCAAATTCCTGAACATTAAGGCACAATCAAGATTTATCCCGCCGTGCATCAAAAATGAAGAAGTGTGCCGTAAAGAAGTGCTGGCAAAATTTGGTGACCGGATGGAACAACTGGGGCTTTACCTTAGCAACGACATGAAGATATGCATACGATAGAAATTCCCGAGGCAAAACTGAAGCGGTACGTTCCGAAATACCTGGGCGAATGCGACAGCGGCCAGTACATCGAAATGTGCGTGCTGCTGTACCGTTACACTGCGGGGCAGCTTTCTTACTTTGACCTCCGGGTACAGGCCTTGTATACGTTGCTGGACATGGTGCCCTCAAACAGGCAGTTGCTTATTGTAGATGAGGAGGCCAAGTGGGCAAACATGTACCGTGTGTCGCTGCTGGTAGACGGTTTCTTTAACGAATTGGAAGGCCAAAAACAAATAAGGCTGGAGCACATACACAATCCCTTGCCTAAGTTTCGTCCTTTGTGGAGAACCTATCATGCCCTGGCAGATGGCTTTATCAATGCCACATTTGGCGAATATCTTGATGGCCTGCGCCTGTTCTATGAATTTGGGAAAAGCCCCAACGAAAACCTGCTCTATGAACTTACCGGCATATTTTACCGCAAGGCAGCGCCCTGGCGGATGCTAAAGCCCCAGAAAGGCGATGTGCGGGAGGCCTACAATCCGCATACGGTTGAAGCCAGGGCCAGAACATTCCGTTATGCGCCGGTAGGCTTTGTATTTGGGTTTTACCTTACGTTTGCCGCATTTCAAAAGTACATTACCTCGGCCATAGTGCCCTGGGGCGGGCAGGAACTTGATTTATCAATACTGTTTGAGAGTAGCGACGACGGCCATCGGGAAGCCGTGCCGGGGCTTGGGATGGACAGCATTGCCTTTGCATTGGCAGAAAGTGGCCAGCTGGGCGACCTGGGCAAAGTGCGTGAGGCAAACTTGTGGCAGGTGTTCCTGCTGTTGTACAACCTGAAGAAAAACGAACTGGATTACAAATTCAATTCAAAAGCCGAAAAATAATGTTTACCATACCCCAATTAAAACAATACAGCCAGGTGCTGACGGATACTGTGCCTGCAATAAAGAAATGGGAAATAGCCGTTACGGTGGAAGAACTCTCGCAAATAGTCAAGGACCATAAAAAAACCGATAATATGTTGCTGCTCTCCTTAGTGCCACATCATGATGTGGAAGGAGACCAACACGACGCCCAGTACCGTAACGTGTGCGGCTTTTTTCTACTGGAGAAAACCGATTATAAGGAGGGACAGGAGAAATACCTTGAAATTTTTGAGCGTACCCAACAAGCCGCGGCAGACCTGGTGGCCAGGATGCGGGAGGATAAGGATAGCGGCGGCGGTATCTTCTGCAACTTCTTGAGTGGCCTGGATGAAAGCAGCATTAGCATAGACCCCATAAAAATGCAAGACGGCTGCAACGGCCATTATGTCGCGGTAAACTTTAAAACAAGGCCTTAGCCATGGCAGCAGTAAAAACCCTTGATGATGTACTGGAGGGCCGTTTTGTGCACCGTGTGCTAAGTTCTGCCAGCGCCGATATTAATCTCGCCCAGGTAAAGTATATGGACAGCCACGGCATGGGTGCCAGCGACCTAAAAAGCAGCCGCAGCTTTGCGGCCAGCGAAAGCGCCCTGGAATATGCACAGAAATTGAAGCACCGCTTTGTAGATATGAAGAATACCAGCCGGTGCAAAAAACGCGTGCGAAAGAAAAAGAATTTCCACCCTATCTATAATAAGATAGCATATGGCCATTACAACAACATTGTGCGTGAACTGAAGTTTGGATACACCGATGCCGTAAAAGAAGAAATGCGTAAGCTGGAAGAATAGTACTATCTTTGGCCTAATTAGTTTTTTTCAGAAAAACTTAATTGGTTGGTTGGTCCTCTCCGTGGTTGGAGGGGACTTTTTTTATATATTTACAGCTAATTAGTTTTTCATGTAAAAACGTAATTAGTTAATTGAAATGCCTTCCTGTATTGGGGAGGCATTTCTGTTTTTAAAAAAAACTAAAAAAGATTCGGGAAATATCACTGCATAATCTTTGCAGCTAACTCCTTGATATCTTTAAAACTGACTTGTCTTCGTACTTTGATTCCGTCAATTGATGTTACCAAAATCGCAAATAATACTCCAAATACAATTACATAATGAATAAAATAAACATAATTTGCTAAATGACTTTTTGGCACCATATTGTCATTAAAGAAAATATTAATTGAATATGGCAGTATGTTTAAAGCGTACCATTTGCTACCATTTTTCACATTCATATTTTCAATGTGGTATGATTGAATTAATCGTTTAGTTTTAGTGTACTCCTTATTTAAAGATGAAATTAATTTATCTTCCTCATCTACGCGTATGGCAAATAAAAATTTCTCTTTATCGAATATCTTTAAGTGCAATGCAAAACTTGGGTGTGGTGCATCAATGGGAAGATATGAAGGAATCAAAACATAATTTTTAATATAACCTATTGGAAAATTCTCAATTTTTGTATTTAATATCTTACTCTTTGAATTGATAAGAAATTCTATGATATTAGCTTTGCTTTCTAGTTGAGGGAATTCGTAAACTTCCTCTATTTCTTTTGTTAAACTTCCTTTTTCAGTGAGTAAAACATTTTTTTCAAAGCAAAGTGTTTTGGATTTTCTCTTAGCATAATCATATAAATTACTGGAAAGAAAAACATATGCAGGAAGAAAAAAAAGTAAGATAATTTTGCAACTTTCTTGCTTAAGAAAAATGAGAGAATTAAATATATTAATATACAAAATGAAAGTGCCAGCGGAAGGTATAGGTTGGCACGATTAAAAAATTTCGTAGCTTTTTCTGGATAAGGTTCCCATAACGGAATTAATAACATTGATAGAATTAATAAAACAAATGTAAAACCTATGACAGATTCCTTTACGAAAAGATATTTTAAGAATTCAAAAAAGGCTCTACTGTTACTTACTTGCTCCATTATTAATCTTTATTCTTAAAAGGCGTCAGATTCTCTTTAGTCTTAATTTCTTGCCTGACCGTTTCAATTCGCCGGTTAATATATAGTTTTAAGTTTTCTTCAAGAGCCAAATTATATATTTCAACATCTTCGTTTACAGCCGATAACATACTTGAAATATACTCATAATAATCTTCAAACTGTTGTTTTATCTGTTTCTCAAGTAAATCATTACCAGAGAAAATTGTTGTATGGTTGATTTCTACTAATAAATAATTATTTTCTAATGTAGCCTTGGGACGTTTAGTAAATATTTTGGAGGGAGAAAGGTTAAATAAAGAGATTTCTCCCTCAAAAAAAATTTTGTACTCCGCATATTCATATTCTTGAACGTTTTTTCTAACATTATTTATTAATGCTTTAGTTGACTTTTTAATTCCAACAAACTCGGTATTATCCTTAATTAATCGTCCTTTTCGTAAATTGTTCTCAGATGCCATTGTTGTTGCCATTTTATCAACATTTACTTGCTCAATACTGTCTTCGACAATAGACGTTTCTATTCCCTAATTGAAGCTTAGAGATATGTTTTGTAAAATAATCAGTAATTGGTTGATCATTAAAAAGTGTTTTCATAAAATTGTTTGATAGT
>NZ_JBKJHD010000037.1:0-7008 GCF_046613695.1 Flavobacterium sp. RHBU_24
CGGCTGCCCGCCCGTAATAACCGGGTCGATCTCATCAAGGTCAAACAATCCCTGGCCCGGGGTTTCCTCACAGGCATAGAATACAGGGCTGCCCAGATCAGCAAGCGGCAGCGGGTTTACGATAAGCTTAAAACTGCCCGTGTCCGCACAGCCGTTAACTGTTTCTACACGCACCCATATCGTTTGCTCCCCGGCAAGCGTGTTCTGGAAGGATGATGGGTTGGTAATCGCGTTCTGGCCCAGCTGCGCATCACCGTTATCCGTATAATACGTTACCGTGTCCGTAGGGTCAGCCGTAGCCTCAGCATTCTTGCTCGTTAAATCAAATGTCTCAACGCCGTCCTGCGCTGGGGCAGTATCGTCGCAGACTAAATAGTCGGAAAGGGTGGGGACGATGGGCTTTTCATGGACGATGAGGCTAATTTCGCCTACCGAATAACAATCGGTAGAAACGCCGGTAGCCGCAACACGCACATATACCGATGCGGTAGTGCTGCTGTAAGCAAATGGGTTAGTTATCTGGCCAGCAGTTCCGCCTGTATTGGCAGCTTGCTCACTGGTATAATAAATATAGTTATAACCCGACTGGTTGTTAACACTTTCAGGACCAGTGCCGGATAAGTCAAATATTTCAACCAAATCATGAGAGCCGTCATCACACAACTCAAGTGGTGTGATAGCAGTGAGTACCGGTGCATAATTTACCGTTACGGTAAACATGCTCTCGTCATTACACGTTACGTTTGCATCGCCACTTTCGGCATAAATGTAAATGTCATCGGTTTGGGTAATTTCATTGCCCGCAAACAAAGCGGTGCCGGTACCGCCCGGCCCTGTAAAGTAGTTGCCCACCGTAAGTACGGGAAGCGTATAGCTATCGCATACCTCTTCATCGTCCGGCTGGGGTACAACGGGCGAAGGAAATACACTTACCGTAAAACTCTGTTCATCGGTACAGGTGTATGGCGCTGTACCTGAACTTGCAAACACATATATAGTTTGTGTTGCGACAATACTGGCTCCGGCAGGCAAAACATTTCCGCCCCCGCCAGACTGTGTACGGTACTGGCCCTGGGTAAGAGGTGGCAATGTATAGCTGTCACAAACACTAACATCATCAAATGGCTCGAGTTGCGGTTGAGGGTTAACTATAAGCTGCAGGGTTTCGGTAGCAAATACAAAATCATAATCGTTATATTCTACCCTTATGTATATGGTTTCGGTAGTGCCTGTATAGGCCTGCGGATTTGTAATATCATTTTCACCAGTATCGGCATCTTCCTGGCTGTTGTGGTAGGTAATGGTATAGTTTGAAGGTGTATCAAACTGGCTCATTAACAGTGCCTCCTGAGAAGTAAGGTTAAATACTTCTTCACTATCAAAAGGCGCCACTTCACAAACTGCAAGCGGATTTACAGGAGTAACAGGAACATCACAATCTAAAATATCAAGCGTAAATGTTTTAATATCATAACAGCTCGATTCATAATCGTTTATCCTTACATAGATGGTTTGGCCGTCTGTCCCTGAAAATGTATTGGTAGGAAATATGGGCACACCGTTATTCTGCGCTGCTGCAAGTGTAGTATAAAAATAAAACTCCAAAAGACCGGGTTCTACTACCATACCGTCTTCAAGGTTTGGTATGTTATCGTTAAGGTTAAACACGGCAGTATTTCCCCCATTACCACAGGTAAAGAGGGTTTCGGGGTCGCCGGTAATAATTTCGTCAAAATAATTTACAATAACATCATCGGTTATAAAACATTCGGGGTTTGCGGCAAAGTAGCCCAAAATAGTATACTTGCCAGGCTGTGTTACTGTATAGGTTTCATCCTGGTAAAAGCTGCCATCTGTATTATAAATCCACTGGTCGTCTTTTTGCCATTTTACGAGCATGTTAGGGTTTTCTATAGTTGCTACTATATCATAGGTTTCGCCAAAGCATATCGCCCCACCATTAGCAAAGGTAAGGTCGGTAGGTAATTCAGGCTGCCCGATGTCAAAACTGCCCGCTTCAAGAAATACGGCAGAGTCATAGTTTTGGTCTATATAATCACCGATGGCAAGCTTGATACGGTAGACGTGACCTGGAATAACATCATGTTCGGCCGTCATCTTTACCGTTTGCCCTATCATGTTAATGGCGGCATTAGCCTGGTTGCTTTGGTTATATTGCCCAAAAAATGCCACATTAGCAGATCCACACTGGCCGTTATACTGGCTGTTCCTGATATTGGTAACCGATACCGGTGTATCAGTACCCGGTACCAAAGCAATGTTGTTATCAGTCATTAACGTTGAATCAGTAAGGTCCGATAGCAGGAATGCAAATACATCACTATAACCGCATTGAAATGTACCATACTCATTAGAAGCGAAAAGAAAGTCGAAACTCATATGGTCAGACACGGGTACGAATTCAAATTGTATGTAACTTACATCGCTTACAGTATCGAACTGCCCACTGGCATCACTTACATCTTGCAGTTGGGTGTCAGTACCTCCGGCTCCTGTTCCGTCAGTACCTACGGGGTTTGCCCCATTCACATAAGGACCGGCAGTATTTAGAGCATTTCCGCTGCGGATAACGATACCGCTTTGTATAGGGAAGTTTGAATTATTGGCCTCAAAATAGCCGATACCAAAATTACTGTTTACATCGCCGGCGCTCCAGGTTATGTTTTGTATGGTAACACAATCGGTGTCAATTAGCACGTCTTCTATGAGCTGTGGTACTGTAAACTGGTTTTTAGTAACCGTAACATAGTTTACCGCCCTGGTGTTAGAATCGCTACAGTTAGGGCAAGACGGGTCAGGGTCGGGTGTATCTGATGTTACAACGGCAGTATTTGTAAGTGTACCTGTAAAATCATCCGGAACATATAATGTTACCGTATATACCACACTTTCGCCTGCCGGCAGTACCGGTATGGTTTGGTTTAACGTACTTATGCCATTTGCGGTGTTATCAGCGTTGCTCCAGGTCATGTTATCAATTCCGGTAGGCCTCTGGTCAAATATATTTACATTATAGGCATCGCTTGGCCCCGCGTTTGTTACGGTAATGGTGTATACAAGCTCACCATCCTGCTCTTCGTCTTCTATAATATAGGTGCTTTGCCCATCGGTCTTTACCGTAATAAGGTTTGCCTTGGGGGTTGGCACAGCAAGTATGCTACAGGTGGTACAGGCAGGTGTAGGGTCGGTAGTAGAAGATGTAACCGCTACACTGTTTACAATATCATTTTCAGGATAATTGCTGGGCACGGCTATGGTGTAGGTATACGTAACTATTTCGCCCGGTAAAAGTACCGGTATGGTATTGTTAAGCGCGCCGGTGCCGGAAGAACCATCGCTTCCCGACCATGTTACCTGCGCTGCGGTAAAGCCTGTAGGCACAGTATTGCTTATGGCTACATCGCCTGCCGCGTCAGGGCCGTTATTAGTTATTGTAACGGTATAAATGGCATCGGCACCAGCAATATATGACGATGCCGGCAGCGAAATTACGGTTTCGAGATCGGCGGTACCTAAGGTGTAATCTGTATCCGTACACGCTGTGCACGCGGGCTCAATATCTGTAGCGTCGCTGGTTGCGGCTGCTTCTATAGTATATGGCCCTGAAGCCGAAGCGGGTACATCTACAGTGTAGGTATACGTTACGGTTTCACCCACGGCCAATGATGGAATTGTTGTGTTTAGTTCGCCGGCACCGGCAGTAGTGTTGCTGCCTGTCCAGCTTGCAACGGTAGTACCTGCGGGCAATGGCGCAGTTACCACCACATTAGGTGCTGCCGCCGGGCCATTATTTACAACGGTTATGGTATACACATTAGGAGAACCCGGCGTGTACAGTTCCTGTCCGTCCGTGTTGGTCACCACCAGGTCTGCAATCGGAAAGGCATTGGTGTTGGTATCGCTGCACGCCGTGCAGCTGGTATCGGGGTCGTTATCACTGCTTACATTTACTGTAAACGTAATAGGCTCATAATAATCATCAGGCGCTGTAAAGCTTACTGAAAATACTACTGAGTCTCCAGGCTCCAGTGATGGTATCGTTGTAGTTGTGGCTGTACTGTTTGATGTACCGTTACCGGTCCATTCAAAGTCAGATACGCCAAACGGCACCGGCCAGGTAAGCAGGATGTTTGTAGCCGTGCCCGGGCCATTATTAGTTACAGTAACAGTATAAGTAGATGTATTACCGTTTGTATAGGTGGGCGAGTTATCAGTATTTACTACTACTACATCGGCTGCGTTCGCAGGGTTATAGTCGGTATCGGTACAATTATCGCAGCCGGGGGCCGGGTCTGTTGTATCTGATGTAACCGCAACAGTACTCACTAACAAATCTTCATTATAAGTAGCAGGTACATTTATTGTAATGGTATAAGTAACAGTTTCGCCTACGGCAAGAGCGGCAATGGTATCGCTTAAAGGGGTATCAATTCCGTTAGAGCCGTTGCTCCCTACCCACGAAAAACCGGTAATATCCTGCGGTATGGCATTACTTACCACAACATTAGTGGCAGCATCAGGGCCCTGGTTAGTAACGGTAACGGTATAAACCGAAGTGCCACCGGCCACATAACTTGCCTGCCCGTTTGTATTAGTTACAACTATATTAGCACCTGATGCAGGAATATCCGTATCGGTACATGCCGGGCATGACACATCGGTATCAAGGCTGCCGGTTGTAGCAACACTGGCGGTACTAACAAGGTTGCCCGTAAAGCCCTCAGGCACTTCAAGGGTTATAGTATATACTACGCTCTGCCCGTTAGGCAGCGACGTTATGGTATTATCAAGAGCGGTATTAACACCATAAGCCCCATTACCTGTCCAGCTAAAGTTTGTTATACCGGCTGGTATCGCGTTCTGCACATGCACATTTGCTGCAGCCGCAGGGCCGGAATTTTGTACTGTAAGCGTATAGGTATTGGTTGTGCCGGGTATATAGGTTGCCTGGCCATCAGTATTAGTAACTACCACGTTTGCAAGCGGTATGCGGGTATCGGTATCATTACACTGGGTGCACTGTCCGGATGTATTTACGTTTCCACTGCTTAGCCTATAGGAAACGTTGCTGGAAAGGCTTGCAGAAAAATTAGAAGGAACATTTGCCGTTACGGTATACGTTACCGTGGCACCGGCAGGCAGCGAGGCAATAGAGTTATTTATATTACCGGTTCCCGAAGCGCCATTGCTGGCAGACCATGTAATACCTGCGGTAACAACAGCAGCAGGAAACGTATTTAAAACTGTTACGTTAGACTGGTCATCGGGGCCGTTGTTAGTAACCGTTACTGTATATACCGAAGGCGTGCCCGGTGTGTAATACAGCTGGTTATCGGTATTTACCACCTCTATGGCCGATAATTTAAAACCGGGCAGCGGCAAAACATACTCATGAGGTATGTAAATTTTTATGGTGTAGGTAACCGTTTGGTTAACCGCAAGGCTGGCTATAGTATTGCTAAGCGCCACATTAGTACCCGAAGAGCCATTGCTGCCGGTCCACCAAAAAGTAAGCGCGCCATTAGGTGCGGGGCTTGTAGGTATGGTTATACCAGATGGTATAGGATAGGTAACATAAACGTTAGTTAAGGCCTGCGGCCCATTGTTTGTTACGCTCCATACAAAGGTATTTACTTCGCCATCCTGGTATTCAAGGTCCGGATTATTGCTTGTAACAACAATATTAGAAGTTTGGGCATAAAGTCCAAAGGCGGTTAAAATAAATAGTAAATTGATGAGTAAATTCTTCCTCATATTGCAGTTTTTGTATTGTTGTTTGTGTAGTTTAAAACTTCTTTAAAAAATGGTAAAGAAATGTTAGTGTGTATAATCCCCAAATATAAATATTCATATACACAACGCCTGTTAAATTTTAAAAAATAACAAAGTTTGCCAGTCTTTGCGCTTTTTGCAACATTATCTTCAGTCCTTCCTCATAATCGTTAACAGTTATGTATCCTGATACCCTACCTTATTTTAATCTTTTTTTATCGTAAATTTGCTTAAAATTTAATACTATGCAAACAGTAACTATAAGGCCTACGCAAAATGCCGCCATCATAAAATTTGAACTGAGCGACTTTATTGCTAAAAACGGCAACTATGAATATAAAAATATCGACGAAACGGCAAACAGCCCGATGGCTAAAAAGCTATTTTTTTTACCGTTTGTAAAAACAGTTTACATATCAGGCAATTTTATAGCGGTTGAAAAATATTCTATTGTAGAGTGGGAGGATGTTCAGGACGAAGTTGCCGAACAAATTGAGGCATTTGTAAACAGCGGCGGCATCATTGTAGACGAACCCGATGCTAAAAAGAAACTACCGGTAACCATATATGTAGAAAGTACACCTAACCCCGCCGTAATGAAGTTTGTAAGCAACAAGCTAATTACTAAAACTATGGCCGAGTTTAAAAATATTGACCAGACTGCACCATCGCCACTGGCACGGGAGTTATTTACATTCCCTTTTATAAAAGAGGTGTTTATGGATGAGAATTACATCTCGATAACCAAATATGCCATGGCCGAATGGCAGGAGGTAGCGGCAGAGGTGCGTGAGTTTATCCGTAAGTTTATTGAAGAAGGCAATACGGTTATAGACGAATCGCTGATAGAAAAACTCCCGCAGGCCGAAAAGCAGCAGGAAACCTATTTTGACAACCTGGATACCACATCGCAACGTATAATTAATATACTGGAAGAATATGTAAAGCCCGCAGTGCAGGGCGACGGCGGCAACATTGCGTTTGAAAGCTATGATGAGGCAGACAAGCGCGTTAAGGTAATACTACAGGGTGCCTGCAGCGGCTGCCCCAGCAGCACCTTTACATTAAAAAGCGGCATAGAGAACATGCTTAAGGACATGCTAAACGATAATGATATTAAGGTAGAAGCCATTAATGCTTAGCGAAAAATAGCTTTCCGAGATAATGGCAAGTAACGAAGCCATCTGATAGTAAAACCAAAAAACGGCCACATTT
>NZ_JBKJHD010000038.1:0-5305 GCF_046613695.1 Flavobacterium sp. RHBU_24
CGTGAAACCTGAAACGAAAAACAAGAATGACACGTTCATAGACATATTGGATTGACAGCATAAGAGAGAGTAAGAATACTAGCTTTTATTGAATTAGAGAAACTAGCAAATAAGGTCGTAAAAATATTAAAATATACGATGAAGAGTTTGATCCTGGCTCAGGATGAACGCTAGCGGCAGGCCTAACACATGCAAGTCGAGGGGTAGAAGTCTTCGGGCTTTGAGACCGGCGCACGGGTGCGTAACGCGTATGCAATCTGCCTTGTACAGGGGAATAGCCCAGAGAAATTTGGATTAATGCCCCATGGTATTTTTGAGTGGCATCACTTGATTATTAAAGTTCCAACGGTACAAGATGAGCATGCGTCCCATTAGCTAGTTGGTATGGTAACGGCATACCAAGGCTATGATGGGTAGGGGTCCTGAGAGGGAGATCCCCCACACTGGTACTGAGACACGGACCAGACTCCTACGGGAGGCAGCAGTGAGGAATATTGGTCAATGGGCGAGAGCCTGAACCAGCCATGCCGCGTGCAGGATGAAGCATCTATGGTGTGTAAACTGCTTTTGTACGGGAAGAAACACCGGTTCGTGAACCGGCTTGACGGTACCGTAAGAATAAGGATCGGCTAACTCCGTGCCAGCAGCCGCGGTAATACGGAGGATCCAAGCGTTATCCGGAATCATTGGGTTTAAAGGGTCCGTAGGCGGTTTTATAAGTCAGTGGTGAAATCCGGCAGCTCAACTGTCGAACTGCCATTGATACTGTAGGACTTGAATTATTGTGAAGTAACTAGAATATGTAGTGTAGCGGTGAAATGCTTAGATATTACATGGAATACCGATTGCGAAGGCAGGTTACTAACAATTTATTGACGCTGATGGACGAAAGCGTGGGGAGCGAACAGGATTAGATACCCTGGTAGTCCACGCCGTAAACGATGGATACTAGCTGTTTGGTTGTAAGACTGAGTGGCTAAGCGAAAGTGATAAGTATCCCACCTGGGGAGTACGGGCGCAAGCCTGAAACTCAAAGGAATTGACGGGGGCCCGCACAAGCGGTGGAGCATGTGGTTTAATTCGATGATACGCGAGGAACCTTACCAGGGCTTAAATGTAGGTTGACAGGCTTGGAAACAGGTTTTTCTTCGGACAACTTACAAGGTGCTGCATGGTTGTCGTCAGCTCGTGCCGTGAGGTGTCAGGTTAAGTCCTATAACGAGCGCAACCCCTGTCGTTAGTTGCCAGCGAGTCATGTCGGGAACTCTAACGAGACTGCCGGTGCAAACCGTGAGGAAGGTGGGGATGACGTCAAATCATCACGGCCCTTACGTCCTGGGCTACACACGTGCTACAATGGCCGGTACAGAGAGCAGCCACTGGGCGACCAGGAGCGAATCTATAAAGCCGGTCACAGTTCGGATTGGAGTCTGCAACCCGACTCCATGAAGCTGGAATCGCTAGTAATCGGATATCAGCCATGATCCGGTGAATACGTTCCCGGGCCTTGTACACACCGCCCGTCAAGCCATGGAAGCTGGGGGTACCTGAAGTCGGTGACCGCAAGGAGCTGCCTAGGGTAAAACCGGTAACTGGGGCTAAGTCGTAACAAGGTAGCCGTACCGGAAGGTGCGGCTGGAACACCTCCTTTCTAGAGACACGGCCGCTTGTTTTGATTTTTGATGTAAGTAATAGGATACTTACTCTCGCTGTTAGTTCAAATAATATTATAAGGAGTAAAAGAGGATTATACAGTCTCGTAGCTCAGCTGGTTAGAGTACTACACTGATAATGTAGGGGTCGGCAGTTCGAGTCTGCCCGGGACTACTACTTTTACACTTAGAAGGAAATTTTAGAAGATGAGTTGCACTTTTAGTGACGAACCGCATAGGACTGTTAACTGAAAACTGTTAACTGATTACTGAAAACGGGGGATTAGCTCAGCTGGCTAGAGCGCCTGCCTTGCACGCAGGAGGTCATCGGTTCGACTCCGATATTCTCCACGAAAGCTAAAAGCTGTCAGCAGACAGCTATCAGCTAAAAGTTCATTGACATATTGAGATAAGAAAAACAAGAAAAATATAGAAAGCACATATGGCTGATAGCTATTAGCTGTCAGCTTGTAAGTACAATAAGCAAAATAAGGGCGTATGGGGGATGCCTGTGGCTCTCAGAGGCGAAGAAGGACGTGATAAGCTGCGATAAGCACCGGGGACTGGCACATACAGATTATATCCGGTGATTTCCGAATGGGGCAACCCGATATGTTGAAGACATATCACCCGATAGGGGGCAAACCCGCTGAACTGAAACATCTAAGTAGGCGGAGGAGAAGAAAACAAAAGTGATTCCGTAAGTAGTGGCGAGCGAAAGCGGAACAGCCCAAACCAAAGTTGTTACGGCAATTTTGGGGTTGTAGGACCACGACATTTCTTGCAAACAGAATTAGAACTACCTGGAAAGGTAGGCCATAGACGGTGATAGCCCGGTATAAGTAATGAATGTAAAGGATAGTGGTATCCTGAGTAGGGCGGGGCACGTGAAACCCTGTCTGAATCCGGCGGGACCATCCGCCAAGGCTAAATACTCCTGAGAGACCGATAGTGAACCAGTACCGTGAGGGAAAGGTGAAAAGAACCGTGAATAACGGAGTGAAATAGATCCTGAAACCATACGCCTACAAGCGGTCGGAGCCCTTTAGTGGGGTGACGGCGTGCCTTTTGCATAATGAGCCTACGAGTTACCGTTGCTGGCAAGGATAAGTACTTCAGGTATGGATCCGTAGCGAAAGCGAGTCTTAATAGGGCGCTTTAGTCAGTAATGGTAGACGCGAAACCGTGTGATCTACCCATGGGCAGGATGAAGCTGTGGTAACACATAGTGGAGGTCCGAACCGGTTGACGTTGAAAAGTCTTCGGATGACCTGTGGGTAGGGGTGAAAGGCCAATCAAACTCGGAAATAGCTCGTACTCCCCGAAATGCATTTAGGTGCAGCGCTGGCTTAGTTTATTAGAGGTAGAGCTACTGATTGGATGCGGGGGCTTCACCGCCTACCAATTCCTGACAAACTCCGAATGCTAATAAATGTTTACCAGTAGTGAGGGCATGGGTGCTAAGGTCCATGTCCGAGAGGGAAAGAACCCAGACCATCAGCTAAGGTCCCCAAATCTATACTAAGTTGAAAAAACGAGGTTTGTCTGCCCAGACAGCTAGGATGTTGGCTTGGAAGCAGCCATTCATTTAAAGAGTGCGTAACAGCTCACTAGTCGAGCGGACGAGCATGGATAATAATCGGGCATAAGTATAGTACCGAAGCTATGGATTTGTAGTAATACAAGTGGTAGGGGAGCATTCTAACAGGGCTGAAGGTGTACTGTGAGGTATGCTGGACCGGTTAGAAAAGAAAATGTAGGCATAAGTAACGATAATGCGGGCGAGAAACCCGCACACCGTAAGACTAAGGTTTCCTCAGCTATGCTAATCAGCTGAGGGTTAGCCGGGACCTAAGGCGAACCCGAAAGGGACAGTCGATGGCCAACGGGTTAATATTCCCGTGCTTCTTATAATTGTGATGGGGCGACGGAGTGATGAAAGCACCGCGAACTGACGGAATAGTTCGTTAAAGTACCTAGCTATAGACTTTGTAGTTAAATGCGCAGAGTTTGGTGAAATACGATAGTACACGGAGCCTTCGGGCAAAGTGATAGTGTGCCTAAGGGCTTCCAAGAAAAACCTCTAAACTTAGATTATAAGAACCCGTACCGTAAACCGACACAGGTAGTCGAGGAGAGAATCCTAAGGTGCTCGAGAGATTCATGGCTAAGGAATTAGGCAAAATAGACCTGTAACTTCGGGAGAAAGGTCGCCAGCAGCAATGCTGGCCGCAGTGAAAAGGTCCAGGCGACTGTTTATCAAAAACACAGGGCTCTGCAAAATCGTAAGATGAAGTATAGGGCCTGACACCTGCCCGGTGCTGGAAGGTTAAGAGGAGATGTTATTTTCGGAGAAGCATTGAATTGAAGCCCCAGTAAACGGCGGCCGTAACTATAACGGTCCTAAGGTAGCGAAATTCCTTGTCGGGTAAGTTCCGACCTGCACGAATGGTGTAACGATCTGGACACTGTCTCAGCCATGAGCTCGGTGAAATTGTAGTATCGGTGAAGATGCCGATTACCCGCAGTGGGACGAAAAGACCCTGTGCACCTTTACTATAGCTTAGTATTGACCTTGGATAATTGATGTGTAGGATAGGTGGGAGACTGTGAAGTGGCGTCGCCAGGCGTTGCGGAGTCATTGTTGAAATACCACCCTTTGGTTATCTGAGGCCTAACCCCGCGTTGTGGGGGACATTGCTTGGTGGGTAGTTTGACTGGGGTGGTCGCCTCCAAAAGAGTAACGGAGGCTTCTAAAGGTTCCCTCAGCACGCTTGGTAACCGTGCGTAGAGTGCAATGGCATAAGGGAGCTTGACTGAAAGACATACAGGTCGATCAGGTACGAAAGTAGAGCATAGTGATCCGGTGGTTCCGCATGGAAGGGCCATCGCTCAAAGGATAAAAGGTACGCCGGGGATAACAGGCTGATCTCCCCCAAGAGCTCATATCGACGGGGGGGTTTGGCACCTCGATGTCGGCTCGTCACATCCTGGGGCTGGAGAAGGTCCCAAGGGTTGGGCTGTTCGCCCATTAAAGTGGCACGCGAGCTGGGTTCAGAACGTCGTGAGACAGTTCGGTCTCTATCTACTGTGGGCGTTAGAAATTTGAGTGGATCTGATTCTAGTACGAGAGGACCGAGTCGGACTGACCTCTAGTGTATCTGTTGTCCCGCCAGGGGCACCGCAGAGTAGCTACGTCGGGAAGGGATAAGCGCTGAAAGCATATAAGCGCGAAACCCACCACAAGATGAGATTTCTTTTAAGGGTCGTGGAAGATGACCACGTTGATAGGCTATAGATGTAAAGGCAGTAATGTCATAGTCGAGTAGTACTAATAACCCGTTAGCTTATGTACATCCTCTTTCCCCGCCGCAAGGCGGGGGAGAACTTTCTTTAAAAACCAATTTTTCTTTATCTCAGTATGTTAATAATATTGCAACTCGCTTGCGTTTTGAGTTTAGTGTTTATGGTTCAGCATTCCTATTGGCAACCTGAAACTTGAAACCTGAAACCAAATAAACCTTTTAAGGTGATTATTGCGGCGGGGCTCACCTCTTCCCATCCCGAACAGAGAAGTTAAGCCCGCCTGCGCAGATGGTACTGCAATTTGTGGGAGAGTATGTCATCGCCTTTCTTTTTAAAACCCTTTACAA
>NZ_JBKJHD010000039.1:0-5202 GCF_046613695.1 Flavobacterium sp. RHBU_24
ACTGGTTATCGTATTTTCTACCCTTAGCGTAGCTCCGCTGTTTACAGTAAGCGTAGCGGCAGCATCGGTAATGGTAATGCTTTTTGCGTGGGCAACGCCGGTGCTCACCACAGGCATATAGAGCAGCGGGTGGTTGTTAGCGTCGGTGGCGGGTATTACAACATTATCACCCGCGCCCGGTATAGTGTATTCACACCAGTTAGCGTTGTTATTCCAATCGCTGTCCATGGTTCCTGTCCATATTTTTTCAACAATGTTTACGGTTATGCCCAGCCTTTCGGCACTTTCGCATGTGCCTGTGCGTTTGGCACCATAATAGGTGGTACCGTCTACCAGGAGTGTTGATGTAGGTAGGGATTCACCTCCCGTAGGTGTTGTATACCACGATATATATCCTGTAGCAAATCCGTCTACAACAATCTGGTCTAAGTTAGCCGATGAAGAACAGAACGTCTGGTTGGTATTACCCGTTAGCGGAGTTACTGTTTGTATGATTACATATACTGTTATACGGTTACTTTCACAACCATTTAATGTTTGTGAAACGTAGTAGTTTCCTGAACTCAGTAATGTGGTGCCAGCCAATTCGCTGCCGCCTGTTGCCGTACTATACCATTTTAAATTAGTACCGGTCGCAACAAGATCAGACACAGTTGCCCCATTACAGAAAGCACTTTGTGACGAGAAAGTTGGCGCTGCTGTAGTGTTAATGGTTACGGCTACGGCTGTGCGTGTACTCTCGCAACCGTTAAGTGTTTGCGACACATAGTATGTACCTGTGCTAAGCGCAGCCGCTGAGGCAAGGGCACTGCCTCCTGTAGACGAAGTATACCATTTTAGGCCAGCGCCGGTTGCTACAAGATTAGCTACTGTGGCACTGTTACAAAACGATTGGGCCAAAGCTATTGGCGCAGCTGTAGTATTTATGGTTACCGCTACTGCTGTACGGACACTCTCGCAGCTATTAAGCGTTTGTGACACATAGTATGTACCCGTTGTAATTGCCGCAGCTGAGGCAAGTGCGCTACCACCTGATGCCGCGGTATACCATTTTAATGCCGTGCCGGTAGCTGTTAAGTTAGCTACTGTGGCACTGTTACAAAAAGTTTGTGCCGATGCTGTGGGCGCAGCGGTGTTGTAAACAGTTACGGCAACAGCAGTCCTAGGGCCAGTACAGCCGTTAACGGTTTGGCTTACATAATACGTAGCACTGATTAGGGATGTTGTTGAGGCAAGGGGAGTGCCCCCGGTAGCCACGCTGTACCATTGTAAGTTACTTCCTGTAGCTACAAGGCCTGCCACGGTTGTTGCACCGCAAAATGTTTGTGCCGAAGCGGTTGGCGCCACAGGTATAGATGCCACCTGCTGCAATTCGTAAGCGCCTATATCTACTATTGTGTCGTAAATACGGGTGTTTCCGGCAAGATCGGATGTAACTCCAACAGGAATATAGCTGTTGTTTCCTGCGTTAAGTACCGGGCTGCACGGTAAAACACGGTAGTCTCCCGTGGTAAACGGCGCGTTGTAAAATTCAGGTGCGTTTACAAACAACGGGTTTACATCGTTTATGTTGCCATTTGTATAATCATTACCCCATTGTATTAAAGAGTTATAGTAAGTAACCGGGCCAAATATAGGCTGGCCATTACCATATACAATTGAATTTCGCAGTATAGTAGAGGAGCCTCCGCTATTATAAATACCGTTATTATTGTTACCGCTTATGGTTACATTTATCAATGTAGGTGAAGACGAGGAAGCATTTTGTATACCACTACCGGTATACAATGCCTTGTTACCGCTTATAATCACATTAATCAGTGTAGGGGAAGAATTCTCATAGTTACACATTGCCCCGCCCGAGTAGGCCGAATTTCCTTTTATGATGAGGTTCCTGAATGTAGGAGAGGCAGACCTGTTATAAATAGCGCCACCATCATCATTTCTGTTTGCGCCGCTTAAGGTAAAGCCATCCAGCACGGCAGTGGAGGTAAGTACATAGTCAGTGCTATAAGTGTTATTAATTATCAGAAACTGGTTGTAGCCACTAAGTGTAGTAACATTAGTAGTCCAGTTGCGTTGCGAAAGCGCTGTTTCAGTACCGTTAAAACCTCCGTATACGGCTACATTGTTTACCAGGTGGAAACCATTACCGGGAGGATAATACGTTCCCGCTGCCACCCATACCTGCTGTACGCCCACAACATCTATCATGCTTTGCAGGCTGCTGCTGGCATTAGCCCAGCTGGTACCGTCTCCCGTGCCCGATGCCGTTGGTTTCACATAGAGTATAGGGTATAATGGTGTCAGCGATACCGAAGTGCGGAAGCTTTCGCAACCATTAAGAGTCTGGCTTACATAATACGTGGCGGTGGTAAGCAGTGTGTTGGGAGCTAATGCGGTGCCACCGGTACTTGTTGTATACCATTGCAGGTTTGTGCCCGTAGCCACCAGGGTAGATACCGTAGCTCCTGTAGCGTAGGCCTGTGCAGACGCTGTTGGTGGCGGTGTAGTAATTATGGTTATTGGTACCGCCACACGGCTGCCCTCGCAGCCATTTATTGTTTGCGAAGCATAGTAGGTGCCGGTACTTAATGCCGTGGTGCCTGCCAGTGCGCTACCTCCGGTAGCTACGGTGTACCACTTTAATGCTGTACCTGTAGCCACAAGGCCTGCCACCGTGGTTCCGCCGCAGTATGTTTGTGGCGAAGCGGTTGGCGCTGCGGGCGCAGACGGTAGTTGCTGCAATTCGTATGCACCAATATCTACAAGGGTATTGTAAATACGCGCGTACCCATCCAGGTCGGTTGTAGTGCCTACGGGAACATAGCTGTTGTTGCCCATGTTAAGCGCCGGGCTGCACGGTAGCAGGTGATAGTCTCCTGTAGTAAACGGAGCCGAGTAAGGGTCTGGCGCATTTACAAATAATGGGTCTATATCGTTTATGTTGCCATTTGACGTGTTGTTAACCCATTGTATCAAACAGTTGTAATAAGTAGGTGTGATGCCAGATATAGGCTGGCCGTTACCATATACAATTGAATTTCGTAATACAGGAGATCCTCCAGCCGTATAAACACCTTGATTATTGTTACCGCTTATGGTTACGTTTATCAATATAGGCGAAGAATTAGATCCATTATATATACCACTGCCGTAATATAATGCCTTGTTACCGCTTATAACCACATTAATAAGTGTAGGAGAAGAATTATCATAATTAAATACTCCACCTCCCCAGTACGCTGCATTTCCTTTTATGATGAGGTTTCTTAGTGTAGGCGATGAAACATTGTTAGAAATTGCACCTCCATAACCATTGGTATTAGCTCCGGTTAGTGTAAAGCCATCAAGTATAGCAGTGGCATTAAGCGCCAGTCCAGAACCGTTATTAATTATCAGACCTTGATTATAAGGCCCAAGAATAGTAAGGTTAGTTACCCAGTTGCGTTGCGAAAGCGTTGTTTCAGTACCGTTAAAACCTCCGTATACGGCTACGTTGTTTACCAGGTGGAAACCGTTTCCGGAAGGATAGTAAGTGCCTGCTGCCACCCATACCTGTTGTACATTTGCTATATCTATCATACCCTGCAGGTTAGCGCTGGCATTAGCCCAGCTGGTGCCATCTCCGGTACCCGATGCCGTTGGTTTTACATAGCGTATAGGATAGGTAACAGTAATGCTTACAGCCGTACGTGTACTTTCGCAGCCGTTAGCGGTCTGGCTTACATAATACGTGGCTGTGGTAAGTGGTGTTGTTGAAGCTAATGCAGTGCCTCCTGTGCTTGCGCTATACCATTGCAGATTGGTGCCTGTGGCTACAAGGCTGGCTACTGTAGTGCCATTAGCGTATGTCTGGGCTGTAGCGGTTGGCACAGCAGTAGTGGGATTTATGGTTACCGCAACCGCTGTGCGGACACTCTCACAACTGTTAAGTGTTTGCGATACATAATAGGTAGAGGGGCTTAAGGCAGTAGTTGAGGCAAGTGCACTACCACCGGTTGCAGCAGTATACCATTGCAATGCCGTACCTGTCGCGGTAAGGTTAGCCACCGTTGCACCATTACAAAGTGTTTGTGCCGAAGCTGTTGGTGCTGCTGTAGTATTTATGGTTACCGCTACTGGCGTCCGTGTACTCTCGCAGCCATTTAGTGTTTGCGATACATAATAACTACCTGTGCTTAGTACAGTAGTACCTGCCAGTACACTACCGCCGGTTGCAGCAGTATACCATTTTAAGGCGGTGCCTGTAGCCGTAAGGTTAGCCACAGTTGCACCATTACAAAGTGTTTGTGCCAAAGCGGCAGGCGCAGCGGTAGTACTTATGGTTACAGCTACGGCTGTGCGTGTACTCTCGCAACTGTTTAGGGTTTGCGATACATAATAAGTACCCGTGCTTAGTGCAGTAGTACTTGCCAGTGCGCTGCCCCCGGTAGAAGCGGTATACCATTTTAAGGCCGTGCCTGTAGCCGTCAGGTCGGCAACGGTAGTACCATTACAAAGTGTTTGGCCAACTGGTGCATTGCTATTTTCTATCCAGTTACTTGTATTGCCACTTAGTGCAAAATTGTATAATGTACCATTAAGAGCGTTGCTGCTTTGGTCGTATAATACATTGGCTCCCGGATTAGAACCATTGGCTGTGCCGGTATTAAAGTTGTAATAAAACTTTATGTTTCCGGGCAGCACAGGTGTTGCATTAGCCATATCTGATTGTATCTGCCCCTGTGTAAGGGCCACATTATATATTTTAACTTCGTCTATGCTTCCGGTAAAAAATTCTGCGTATCCCCCCAAAGAGCCAATATCTAATATGCTTGTGGTATTTATAAACAGGGGTGTGCCACTGAAAGTATTTGTGCTGACTTGTTGACCGTTTACATAAATAGTATATCCGGTTGGGGTAACAACGTATGCAATATGCAACCATTGATTAGCCGTGTAAGTATAAATAGCGTCAGCGGTTGTTGTTAACCAAGAGCTTCCGGTACCTATGTCACCATGTATCACGTTTCCGCCCGTAAGTTTAAAATCAAAAGATGCCCCGGCATTTCGGGAAGAAACTATTGACAGGGTTCCACTAGTAGTACTAGGTTTTGCCCACGCTTCAACCGTGTAACTTCCACTTATCAAAATAGGAGAAGTGTCGGTTTGCACATAATCATTAGATCCATCATAGTCTAGTGCATTACCCATTGAAAC